>NZ_CAWNTB010000120.1:0-2647 GCF_963877065.1 Vibrio sp. V01_P9A10T6 | reverse complement strand
TAAATTTAATGGTTATAAATGTTTTGTAGTGTGGGCTTTTTGTGTAACAAGAACGTGATTATTTAGCGTTTCGTTGATTATTGAATGCTGAATCATAGTGCGGTTGAGTGATTTTTAGGCTTAAATGTGTTTTTTACAAAACTGGCTACGCAGAAAGAAAAAGTTACCACTTTTACTAAGAAAGTCTTGAGATTTTATGCTGAACCACTTATAGATGGAGCAATAAATTTTCATTTTAGATACATGGAGAGTGAGCGCGATGAGAGTAGGTTTAGTGGGTTGGCGTGGTATGGTCGGTTCTGTACTGATGCAGCGTATGGTTGAAGAAAATGACTTTGACTTGATCGAACCGGTTTTCTTTAGCACATCTCAAATTGGTATTCCTGCCCCAACGGTGCCTTCTAAGAAAGGCAATCATCATACAGGGTTACTGCAAGATGCTTACGATATTGATAGCCTCAAACAATTAGATGCCATCATCACCTGTCAAGGTGGTAGCTACACTGAAAAAGTGTACCCAGCGCTGCGTCAAGCGGGTTGGAAAGGTTACTGGATTGATGCTGCATCTACCTTACGGATGGATAAACAATCAATCATCACTTTAGATCCGGTCAACTTGACACAAATTCAGCACGGCATCCATTCAGGAACCAATACCTTTGTGGGCGGTAACTGCACTGTCAGTTTAATGCTTATGGCATTAGGCGGCCTTTATGAGAAAGGTTTGGTCGAGTGGATGAGCGCAATGACCTACCAAGCAGCTTCGGGTGCTGGCGCTCAAAATATGCGCGAGTTGATCTCGCAAATGGGAGTAATTAACGATGCGGTGAGCTCTGAATTGGCTAATCCATCGAGCTCAATTCTTGATATTGACAGAAAAGTGGCTGAAACCATGCGATCACCTTCTTTTCCTACCGAGCAGTTTGGTGCACCACTAGCGGGTTCATTAATCCCTTGGATTGACGTCAAACGCGACAATGGTCAAAGCAAAGAAGAGTGGAAAGCGGGCGTTGAAGCTAATAAAATTCTGGGACTTCAATCGTCACCGATTCCGATTGATGGAACCTGTGTTCGTATTGGCGCAATGCGCTGCCACTCACAAGCATTAACCATCAAGCTGAAGAAAAATGTTCCGCTTGATGAAATCGAAGAGATGATCGCTACGCACAATGATTGGGTGAAAGTTATTCCAAACGAGCGCGATATTACCGCACGTGAATTGAGCCCTGCCAAAGTCACTGGTACTTTGTCAGTTCCCGTAGGACGTTTGCGTAAAATGTCTATGGGTGATGATTTCTTAAATGCGTTTACGGTGGGTGACCAATTATTGTGGGGAGCTGCTGAGCCGCTTCGCCGTACTTTGCGGATCATTCTGGCTGAAAAACAGTAAAGATGGATCTCGGTTTAAAACCACTTGAGTAAAAATAAAAAAAAGGGGCGCTTTATGCAAAGCGCCCCTTTTTTTATGCTTTTTGTCTGTAGCAACTGTGACGATGTTAACGCGGTTATGCAAGGCCAGGAAATAAATTTCTGAGCCCATTGGCAATAAACTCAATACCGAGTGCGCCGAGTATCAAACCCATGATCCGCGTAATCACGTTGATACCCGTTTGACCTAAGAAGCGGACAATATAGGGCGCTGAGCGAAACAGCAGCCAAGAGCTTAAACTAAATAACACCACAGTGATTATAATACCCACGGTATCGAACATGCTTGGGTAGCGAGAGCCATACACTATGGTTGAACTGATGGCACCCGGTCCTGCCATTAAAGGCATAGCGAGTGGCACAACCCCAATTTGTTCACGGCTAATGTATTCAGATTTCTCTTGTTTGTTTTGTTTATCTTCACCCAATTTACCGCTCATCATCGAAAACGCGATGCTCAGCAGCAATAGGCCACCAGCTACTCGAAACGAATCTAAAGAGATACTAAACATATCCAGTAACATCTGCCCAGCAAGCAGTGCGGTAATCAAAATTATTGCCACAGCAATATTCGCTGTAGCCGCCGTTTTGTGTTTCTCTTCTTGCGTCATATGCCCAGTGAGAGAGACAAATATTGGCATAATCCCCACGGGGTTCACAGCGGCTACAAGGCCTAAGAAAAACTGCAGGAAAATGGCTAACTCAAAGGTTTGCATGGCATTTATCTCTAATGGATCATTTCGATGAAATATTACGTGGCTAATGTAAGCGAAAGCAAAGGATAGCACGAATGAAAAAAACTAAAGCGATTGGGGTTTTATTGCTGAGAAAAACTAATTCAATGAAGAAAACGTTTTACAATTGTTTTTCTAATGTATGTGAGTGGTGTTGTTTTTTGCTCAACTGTTAACATCTGCACATTTTTAATAAAATTAGTGCTCCTAGCTGGTGGTAAAAGTGAGAGTCGATATACTCTCAGTAGCACGTAAAATGAGGTGTGTTCATTCATCTATCGCTCAAAAATGAAACTTTTTTACAGATTGTTGTAGTTTTTATAGTTTTCGTTGTTTAAGTAAATGTTTTTTATTCATTTAATTATCTATATGTTTTTTGTTTGTTTTCAGTGTCTTGTGGGCGATTTTGTAGGGTGGTTACCCCTAATTGGGTAATTAGTTTTTGAGAACTGATCTGAGTCAATTTTTTTCACACTCTGAAATAT
>NZ_CAWNTB010000119.1:0-2680 GCF_963877065.1 Vibrio sp. V01_P9A10T6 | reverse complement strand
TGTCATTAACTCTGCGCGTCCTTAGCTCAGCTGGATAGAGTACCTGGCTACGAACCAGGCGGTCGGAGGTTCGAATCCTCCAGGACGCGCCACTTATTCAAAGGGTCATTGCCCCTGGTATTGTTAACGATTATCGCTGATTAATATCAAAACTTTGCGCGCTCATAGCTCAGCTGGATAGAGTACCTGGCTACGAACCAGGCGGTCGGAGGTTCGAATCCTCCTGAGCGCGCCATTTATTAAGAAGCCTCGCATTATGCGGGGCTTTTTTATGTTGGTATTTTGTTGCTATTTTGTTAAATTGAAAATGGCAACTATTTGTTTTATCTTGTTAATCTGCAATGTTTTAACTCCCTCTCAGTATCTGCATCATTTTTTGATTAACGTAGCCGTATTGGCTAGTTAAATGCCCTTCTTAATAGAGAAAATTCAGAGTTTTGTGATTTGTGTGAGAATTGTTCGCCGATTTTGTGTGTTATCTACAAGAGTCCCTTAAACAAAATTGACAATTATTAACCAATCGAGATAATCCTAGTCCACTTGCCAAGATCACATTTGTAAAAATGGATGGCAATTGTTGTCAGGATGACACAGAAAGGAAGCAACATGACTACTATTGGAAGCCTATTAGTTGACGCCGCCACCCTTATGATGACAGGGATGGCTGTAGTCTTTATTTTTCTAACTATTCTCGTTTATCTCGTTCGGTTAATGTCAACCTTGGTACCGGAAGAAGTACCACAACCGATCGCAGCGCCGATTCAACATCGAAAAGTTCAACCAAACCCTTCAACTGTGAGCCCGCAAATTGTGGCGGCAATTTCTGCAGCAGTGCATCAGCACCGCGCATTAGCTAAATAGCATAGAAAGGATGAAAAGGAGTTTATGAGCATGTCTAAACCACTAGCTATTACGGATGTGGTCCTTCGTGATGCCCATCAGTCACTATTTGCCACGCGCATGCGTATCGAAGACATGCTGCCTATTGCAGCAGAGCTCGATAAGATCGGTTATTGGTCACTGGAAACTTGGGGAGGAGCAACGTTTGATGCTTGCATCCGTTTTCTCGGTGAAGATCCATGGGAGCGTTTACGTTCGCTTAAGCAAGCGATGCCTAATACCCCAATGCAAATGTTGCTACGCGGCCAGAATTTACTAGGCTATCGCCACTATGCTGACGATGTTGTTGAAAAGTTTGTCGAACGAGCTCACGCGAATGGTATGGATGTTTTCCGTATTTTTGATGCGATGAATGATGTTCGCAATTTTGAAAAAGCGGTTAAAGCGACAATTGATGTTGGCGCACACGCGCAGGGCACACTGTCTTACACCACTAGCCCTGTTCATAATTCAGATACTTGGGTTGATCTTGCCAAGCGGTTGGAAGATCTCGGCTGCCACTCTTTGTGTATTAAAGATATGTCTGGGTTGCTCAAGCCGTATGAAGCTGAAGATCTGATCACCCGTATTAAATCCTCTTGTGCCGTACCTTTAGCGTTGCACAGCCATGCAACGACTGGTCTTTCAGCGGCAACAGCCGTTAAAGCGGTAGAAGCTGGTATCGATATTTTGGATACCGCTATCTCTTCAATGAGCCAAACTTACGGGCACACACCAACCGAAACAGTGGTCGCTATGCTTGAAGGAACCGTGCGTGATACGGGCCTGAGCCTGACACAGCTTGAACCGATTGCCACTTATTTTCGTGAAGTGCGTAAGAAATACGCAAAATGGGAAGGGCAGTTAAAAGGTGTCGATTCTCGTATTCTTATTGCGCAGGTTCCTGGTGGTATGTTGACTAATATGGAAGGTCAACTAAAAGAACAAGGAGCGGCCGATCGCCTTGATGAGGTTCTTGAAGAGATCCCTCGTGTGCGAAAAGATTTAGGTTTCATTCCCCTTGTGACTCCAACATCTCAAATCGTGGGAACACAAGCGGTGATCAACGTCCTTACTGGTGAGCGCTATAAGAGCATCACGAAAGAAACTGCAGGGGTATTAAAAGGTGAATACGGTGCAACGCCTGCGCCAGTGAATACTGAGTTGCAAGCCAAGGTGTTGGGTAATCTTACGCCGATCACTTGCCGTCCAGCTGATTTGTTGGATGCTGAAATGGCCGTGTTGACCACTGAATTGCTCGAAAAGGCAAAAGCAGAGGGAATTTCATTAGCGGCAGATACGGTGGATGATGTTCTGACTTACGCATTGTTCCCACAAGTTGGTTTGAAGTTCTTGAAAAATCGTCACAATCCGGATGTATTTGAGCCTGCGCCAACCTTGGAACCAGCTAAACCTACACCTGCCACCGTTGTGACAAAAGGTGGTATTGAAACCTACAGTGTTAAAGTGGATGGGCAAATTTACACGGTTGAAGTGGGGCCACAAGGCCAGCTTAGCTCGATTTCTGCCAGCCAGTCTCAAGCCGCACAGTCATCAAGCGTGCCGGCAAGTAACAATGCAGAAGCCGTTCCTTCACCACTCGCAGGCAACATTTTTAAAGTGAATGTTCAAGCTGGTTCTGAGGTGTTAGAAGGGGATGTGTTAGTGATTCTGGAAGCGATGAAGATGGAAACCGAGATCCGTGCGGCACGTGGCGGTATTGTTCAAGATCTTCATGTCAAAGAGGGTGATGCTGTGACTGTTGGTGCACCACTGCTGAGCTTAGCATAAGGGAGAACCA
>NZ_CAWNTB010000118.1:0-2689 GCF_963877065.1 Vibrio sp. V01_P9A10T6 | reverse complement strand
CTACTACTACACTCAATTATTACACCGTAAACACAAAACCTAAATTAAACCAAAACCGCCGAGCGTTGCGAATCCGTCTTAAAGCGTTTGTTATGTGAATTATTTCGACACTGGTGAAGGCATTGTCGATATGTATTTAGACATAGGTAAAGTAGCCCAATCATATTCTTTTTCGATATAACCGATGGTAAACAACGTAACTATGAACAAGACTGATGCGAGAACTCTAAAGAAAAATAACCGAAACTTTTCAGCCCAATCATGCTTAGCCTCTAGCTTTAGCTCTTGCTCTTTCAAAGCCACTTTTCTACTTTCTTCGGAATTAAGATTCTCAAATTTATCATAGAACCTTAGGATCTTTACCAATGCATTCTCTACGTCATTTTTGCTATTGCTGTACTCCTCGGAATACTGGTCCATAGCGCAAATATCATCTTTCAGCTTTTCGATTGCGTCTTTATCTAAAGCTTGAAGTTCCTTTTCAAAATCTTCGCGGATTTCCGTCCGGGATCTTTTATCAGGAATTATAGGGCTATATTTAGACAAGCTAGGTTGATTACGTTCCAATGAACTTAACACTTTTGTAATTCCAGACATATCAGGCATACCAAATTTACCGCTCACAACTCCTCCTATTCACATAACGCCCGGCTAAGGGGTTGACAACGCATCGCCGAACTCAAAAAACACACTGTAAACACTAAACTTCAATTTTGCACTAAAGTCGCCATGCGTTGGCAATCCCTCTTGAGCCGTTTGTTAGCATGCTGTTCCCGCTGCAAAAGAACTAACCTGCAAACGTGATGTAAAACGCACTTTAGTACCAGAAAAATTGCTGAAAAGATAATCATGGAACTGTCTTGAAGTTTTTGATGTACGAATCGAATATTCAGACGCCCAAGTCAGTAGTTCTTTGAAATTTTTATCGGCTTCTACTACATCAAGTTGCTTTGAACTTTCTGAACCACGAGCAAGTAACGAAGCCTTACATACTGCCCAATTTAGATCCAAAAACAACAAAGTGTCCGCATGTGGGATCAACTCTTCTATTAAAGCACCAAATACACCTTCAACAATCCAAGATGGATCCATACTCAATTTTACCAGTTCACTTTTTATCGTTTCAGGAGAGCGTTTCTGGTTATAGCCACCAGGTTCCCAAACAACTGAATCCAAGTGAACTTCTTTTAGTCTAAGTCTCTTTGATAACTGTCCTGACAACCAACTTTTACCTGAACCAGAGTTTCCGATGATAAGGATTTTTTTCATGCTACCTCTGCATGCTAACGCCCGCCTAAGGGGCTGGCAACGCATAACACCAAACTCAAACACAACAACCATCACCACCGCGGCTCATTGGGACTGGAAACGCTACGCGTTGACAGTCCCTCTTGAGGCGTTTGTTATGTTGCCGAACCCAAAAGCTTATTTAATGCATCTATTGGATAATCCCAACCTAGATTGCGTTGTGGAGTCCGGTTAACACGTAAAGTCACGTTACTTAAGTCACAATTCTGCATACCACCATCACAATAGATGTAGTGCTCATAGCCATTAAGAACATCCGTCATGTTGCCCAACAGTTTTCTACTTCCTGTTTTTGTGAACAAAACCTTTTCAGGAGCTCGCTCAAAGGCAGCTATGATGTCATCTGGAAACCCTTCAAGCTCAAGCAGTTGTAGCACACCTTTTTTAAAGATTACGCCGATGTCTTTGATATGTTCTTTTCGTAAACCGATAAGAACAAATGACATCAAGGTTTGCTCTTCCATAAAAACGAGGCACTTACGACGCTCAACAGTAAAAAGGTTTACATACCAATTACCTATTACAAATTTTTCATCTTGCGCTTCCGCCAAATCAGATGGTTTAAGCCCAAATGCATCCTGAACTTTTTTGGTACACCGTAATTGATACATCTGCTTTATTGCCTGCTTAGTCGTTTAGGATCGATACTTTAGAGCATTCCTAAAGCCAATTGCAACATAACGCCCGCTTAAGGGGCAGCCAACGCAACTACTAACTTTCCGCATAACATCGTAATCATCAAAACCAACGCATAGTAAAAATGCCACGCGTTGGCTGTCCCTCTTGAAGCGTTTGTTATGATTCATATTGCCACCCATGTAGCGTTACGCTACAATCATTTAAAACTTACAAGAGGATTATATCATGTCAACTGCAAGCATACGTCTTGATCAAGAGCTCGTCGATAAAGCAGCTATAATGGCTAAAGCCCTGAATCGTACCACGCCTAAACAAATTGAGCATTGGGCTAAAATCGGCGAAATGATGGAAGACAATCCAGATCTACCTTATGAATTTGTGAGACAAGCCATTATTGCGAAAGCTGAAAAAGAAGCAGGCAAACTTGAGGCTTACAACTTTGGCTAAAATAACACAGGTTCTTCAGACTCCATCTTTCAAAAAAACAGTAAAAAAACTGCACCAAAATCAAAAAGTGGATCTCGATAATGCCGTCAAAGCACTGATCGAGAATCCGCTTTTAGGTGAACAAAAGAAAGGCGATTTATCCTTTCTTAGAGTCTATAAATTTAAGATGGTAAAACAGTTGACTCTGCTAGGTTACAGTTATCAAGATGGCACCGTTACCCTTGAATTGATAGCGCTTGGTTCACACGAAAACTTCTATCGTGATGTCAAGTTGTTTTACTGAATCTGAAAGAAT
>NZ_CAWNTB010000117.1:0-2715 GCF_963877065.1 Vibrio sp. V01_P9A10T6 | reverse complement strand
GGCCTAACAAACGGCTCAAGAGGGATTGCCAACGCGTGGCGACTTTAGTGCAAAATGGAAGTTCAGTGTTTACAGTGTGTTTTTTGAGTTCGGTGGTGCGTTGTCAACCCCTTAGCCGGGCGTTATGTAACTAGGAGAAAAAATGAACATCAGTGAAATGAATGGTTTTGAAGTTACGGGTTTTGTCATTCGTACAACTAATGCGGATGAAGTAAATTCATCGACTGCAAAAATTGGAAATCTTTGGGCAAAATTTTACACAAATGCTGCTCCAAAGTTAGATGAAAAATCAAAAGTTTATGGCCTATACACAAACTATGAGTCTGATTTTACAGGTGCTTTTGACGTTATCGCTTGTTCGGATACCTTATCACCAGAAATATTACCAGATTCAGTAAAAGTGAGTGTTACCTCTGGTAAGTACCTGACTTTTGCTGCGAGCGGTGAAATGCCACAAGTAGTTATAGATCTTTGGGGTGACGTTTGGGATTATTTTAGCTCTGAAAACTGCCCTCACGAACGAGCATACACAACAGACTTTGAGTATTATAAAAGTGCTCATGAAGTCGAGATCTCTATTTCTGTCAAATAGTTACATAACAAACGGCTCAAGAGGGATTGCCAACGCGTGGCGGTTTTAGTGCAAAATTGAAGTTCAGTGTTTACAGTGTGTTTTTTGAGTTCGGCGGTGCGTTGTCAACCCCTTAGCCGGGCGTTATGCTCTAGTCACAATCAAACTATTTTGGAATATATCACAATGAAAAAATTAACAATTCTAGCTCTTTCATCACTGGCTTTCTTCTCATCTAACACTTTTGCTAGAGATGATGTGGGTAATTATTCGATTACAAAGGCAATGAGCTCCGAAGTGGCTAAATCTAAATTAGGCTCTGAAGTTTCATTTTACTTTGGCGAGCAGAGTTACGGCAAAGTTCTCAAAGAATTAGGTGAATTTAAAACCAGTAAAAAAACGAACGCTTTCAATAAAACAGATGAAGAAGCGTGCAACTGGGTTTTTCTTTCTGCCATGATTGCTCTTAAAGACAGAGCGATAAAAGAGGGTGGAAATGCAGTAGTTAATATCAAATCAAATTACAAAAACAACCTCACTTCAAGCAACGATACTTTTCAATGTGGTGCTGGAGCCGTAATGGCTGGAGTTGCATTGAGTGGTGAAGTTGTGAAGCTCAAAAAATAAGCATAACAAACGGCTCAAGAGGGATTGCCAACGCGTGGCGGCTTTAGTNCCTTAGCCGGGCGTTAGGCAAAGTGAGTTTTTATCAGCTAAAACGAGTTTGAATTGAACGGTAAATCCCATGTTCTCTGGCTGAACTTAAGCAATAAATAATCATCACATATTTGCTGTTTCTTGATCGCGTTGGGTTTCTTTTCGTTGTGAATTCATCGGCAAAATAACCTTCAGCATCCAAACGTCCGCCGAGCATGCTACGCTCGTCACTTTTCTTCCAAATCGCTCAATTTGAGTTTTTTGTTTCTTTGCTGAGTTGGAGTTTTGGTTTATAAATGAATCGGTTAGTGTTTTTCAAGTTTACAAAAAGCTTTGTTCTTGGGTTTTGAAAGTATTGTTGTCAATTGGTTGGCCTAACAAACGGCTCAAGAGGGATTGCCAACGCGTGGCGGCTTTAGTACAAAATTGAAGTTAAGTGTTTATAGTGTGTTTTTTGAGTTCGGCGGTGCGTTGTCAACCCCTTAGCCGGGCGTTAGCAGCCATACTGGTAGTTATGTATAAGGGTATCAAATGCAAGAAAGAGAAAAATATGAAAATGGGCTCTTTACCATTCGTTTTATTGGTGATGATCTAGATAAACGTGGAGTCAGCATATATGATCTTGGCGAGTCTTTAATTGCCTTTCAAAGGATTATAAATAAAGCGTATTTAGCTCAGGAAGACCGTTTGGTAAAAGGAGCATTCCCTTCAAGTGAAGAGAGACAACATTTAGCTCTTCAAATTGGTCAGCGAAAAAGAGCCTCCGATGGATTTTCCCTCATTCCAATACTGGCTGATCCACATACTCAACAAGCTATGTTAAAAGTAGCAGATTGGGTTATATCGGGAGTTATTGGTTATTACGTAGGTGATGTAATCCAACGGCTAAAAAATGAAAATGACCCTAACAAACGCATATTCATTAGTTCCATTTTTAAAGAAGTTTCAACAATTGTTAACCGTATTGGTACAAGCGGAGGTGTTAGCCATATATCAATTGGCTCACCTGTTAAAGGTCAAGAGACTGTAGTCGCATTTGATAGAGAAACAAAAAACTATTTAGTTGACCTTTCTAATGAAACTTACTTAGGTGCATATCAAGAAATATACGGTAAGGTATATAAGTTCTATCCAGCTAGTAAGATCGTGGCGATTCGTCGAGTTGGAGGGTCAACAGTCAATGTATTTTTAAATGAAAGTGATTTTGACGAGATTCGTTATTGTAAAGATACAAACCCTTTCTATACGTTCAAAGGACATCCTGTCTATAAAATGGGTGTTGAAACTAAATCAGTTACAGATTTTGACGCAGAGTCTATCGAGTACAGAGAACCAGATGCATAAACTGGCTGCTAACAAACGGTTCAAGAGGGACAGCCAACGCGTGGCATTTTTACCATGCGTTGGTTTTTTGTGGTTACGGTGTTATGCGGAAGCTTGGTAATGGCGTTGGCTGCCCCTTAACCGGGCGTTAGGTATTTGGAGAC
>NZ_CAWNTB010000116.1:0-2702 GCF_963877065.1 Vibrio sp. V01_P9A10T6 | reverse complement strand
GTTTTGAACTCTGTACTAGGCTGAGTTGAATTGATTAGACGAAAATCAGAGATTGATTCCCACTCATCTACACCTGATATTTTTAAACCGTAGTTTAAGTAAGCAACACTAAACAAAGTACCTGCTCGATTTACACAAACTCTGTAGATTGTTTTAACGCCAATCGTATCCAATTTTTTTTCCCGAGCAAAAACTCTGACTACGCCGGGGTTACAAGCTCCTAAGTAGTCCGTTTGAGAAAAATCATATACCGGCAAGCCAGTTGGACTAATTCGATCATCTTGATTTGATGGAGGTGAACTATCTTCAGTATATGATGTACCGACACAACCTTTAAGAGCATTTGACATGAAGTTTTCAAAGCCAATATATGTAATAACCCCACCACCATTAGGAATATCAAAATAATGCCCTGCAATATGACGCCAAATACGTAACAACTGCTCATATGCTTGCTTGACTTCAACTGGATTAACTATTGAGTGGGGTAAAGTAGCTTCTGGAAGTTTCGCATGCAACAACCTACACCTAATGTCTTTATACTGACTCTTAATGATGTAAGCCACTGGATCTTGCCCAGCTTCAGCTAAATGCTCAGTTAAATCGATTTTTTCGTGAATCACACTCAAGCTTCGCTTAAACCAAACCCCTTCACGTTCTTTTCGTTTTTTAGGAACTACCTCATTCAATAACGCTTCAAAACCTAAAAACAAATTTCGGTACGCTTCAAATAAGTCACTAGATGATTGAGAAAGTCGATAATACCTAAATGATTCGCTCCATATCGGCTCAGGCTCTTTTTGGGTTGGTATATTATTCCCCTCACTATCAGTCATTTTGACCTCAAGAGACAACCCCATCGAAAAGTCATGCAAAGCATAATGAAATAAAACCAGATTTCCTTCTCTGGAGCATACCCCTACGTTATTACGTGTTGGGTCTACAGTAATAATCGATGTGATTTTTCTAACAGATAGGATGTCTAAAGCCCTTTGAACCTGTTCAAACCCCAAAATTAAAACATCTTCCCTTGATAGCTTCTGTGTTGTTCTAGCGGCAACATCATTAATCCCTGAAATAAATTCAACTTGCCATTCTCCGCAAGGTGAGTTGTAGAGATAGCTTATTGGTGATGTAGCAGAAAGTGTAAGTGCAATACCAGAAACATAACGTCCATCTGCACTATCTGTACCTGCGATAAATAGATTACCTTTATATGCCACCGTATTCTCCTAAAAACCTAACGCCCGCCTAAGGGGCTGGCAACGCATAACAACCAAACTTAAACACAACAACCATAACCACTGCGGCTCATTGGGACTGGAAACGCCGAGCGTTGACAGTCCCTCTTGAGGCGTTTGTTATGTGCCGATGCTCGAACATCAGAACAACAACTAATGTGAAGACTACTACCAACCAAAAAATAAGGTTTTAATGCGACTTGGCACAGTCGCAGGTCTAATATTTACGATATCTGAACTTTGAAAATTGTATTTATCAGGAGATTCATCAGCGGTTGGCTCAAAAGCCACCTTGTCTCGCACACTTAAATCGTAGAGTATGACTCCAGACCTCAATCTCACATCAACTTTGTACAAATCCCAGTGTAAATTAGAGCCACATTTTGACCTTAACTCATCTGGGATCTCAATTAGTGGCATTGTTCTCTCCGTTTCAACTCGTATGCACATAACGCCCGATTAAGCAGTGAGCAACGCCTAAACCAACTTAACGCATAGCAACGTAACCACTCATGCCAAGCATAACGATAATGCTATGCGTTGCGAATCTGTCTTGAATCGATTGTTAGGTCACGACCAAATTAGTCTAACATGTCTCGTTACGTATTGATTATCAAATGGAATTGAAGATGTAGACAAAAATCGAAGCCGAAGTATTTGTCATAGCTCTACCTTGAGGTCTTGCGGGCGTCACTCTTCAATCGTGCCCCGATTAAGGTGCGCACGAAAGCGCCTCAAGGGTATCATAGAAATGACTAATATTCGTCTTTTTTGCCTTCTTTCTTCTATGCCCTATTTGCTCTTCCATACTCGCTCGACACCGTCTTACATTGTTCATGTGATCCCGTCGTGACCTAACGCCCGCCTAAGGGGCTGGCAACGCATAACAACTAAACTCAAACACAACAACCGTAACCACCGCGGCTCATCGGGACTGGAAACGCTACGCGTTGACAGTCCCTCTTAAGGCGTTTGTTAACTGGCCAGTGCTTATGATTTTCACTGCACTTTTAACAAACAGAAAGAAGGTTACTCTACTCTTCGTTTGGTGTTTTCACATCTCGCGCAGGCTTTCTTAGCATAAAAAATCCGCAAGCTTCTCGCGTTGCTGTCGTAGGTTGTTCCCAAGCACCACAAAGATCCTTGAGATTATTTTTAGCTCTTTCGAAATGACGACACTGACCACAACGAAACATTTGCAAACTCCTTTTGCTCAGATGCTTTTGATATTTCCATTTTGCCAGTTAACGCCCGGCTAAGGGGTTGACAACGCACCGCCGAACTCAAAAAACACACTGTAAACACTGAACTTCAATTTTGCACTAAAGCCGCCAAGCGTTGGCAATCCCTCTTGAGCCGTTTGTTATGCAGTTTTTTAACCAATACTCAGTATAGAGAACGAATTACTTAGCCAAACTTATCTTTAGCTGCCACAATTCGCACTGTCATTTACTACCAATT
>NZ_CAWNTB010000115.1:0-2805 GCF_963877065.1 Vibrio sp. V01_P9A10T6 | reverse complement strand
ATATATAGTTAATTAACGCTTTATGCTTTATATATTGATATAGAGAGTTAAATACCGCTTTTAAACTGCAATGCACATTACGGATATCAGAATGAAAAAAAACAAGATTGTTACCACTGAAGATATTTTGCTTAAGCTTTGTCAATCAGTGTCAGGAGTGCTCAGTTCTGCAACGGCGACCAACATTGCTTACTCAGCGATGGTACAAAAAATCAACAAAACGTCACTAAAGCCAGATTTCGGCTGTTTCGTTTTGTTTGATGGTGGCTTCTCTGGGCTCGTTGTTATTAACTTTACGGCCAAGGCTGCGCT
Source organism: Vibrio sp. V01_P9A10T6 (assembly GCF_963877065.1). Lineage (NCBI taxonomy): Bacteria > Pseudomonadati > Pseudomonadota > Gammaproteobacteria > Vibrionales > Vibrionaceae > Vibrio > Vibrio sp. V01_P9A10T6. The sequence goes on along the minus strand of NZ_CAWNTB010000115.1, from coordinate 2,493 downwards.
GGAAATTTACACCAGTTATATGCGCAACATGGGAATGCCAGAAGAAGAGCTGGCCGTGCTGCACACTTCTGACGAGGTGGGCGATGTACTGGGCGAATTGATGAATCAACTCGTAGGCGACTTCACAAATAAAATCCGCAAAGAACTGCAAACCAACATTACCCAAAACCAACCGAAGATGCTGTCACTCAACAAACAGGTAATTTTGTCGGTGGATACTAATTTAGATCGTCCACAAGCACGCCGAGTTACCTTCTCGACAGAAAGTAATAATATTTTCTATCTTGAACTGGCAATGGATAAAACTGAATTCATCCAACTTGAAGAGTTTGAAGTTCAAGAAGATGAAAGCCCTGATTCAATTTTAGAAGCGACTCAGCAAAAACTGTCTGCCAAAGCAAAAAACGACAAGCAAAACAACAGTGATGATGATTTGACTACAGACCTATTGGATGAACTTGGTATTTAAACCACCAACCTCCTCTCGACTCGCTGCCTGATTTTGGGCAGCGATTCTCCACTTCGCTTTCACTTCCCGCATAAAACCGCTAAAATGTCGGACTTTTCTGAAGTTGTAGAATTGTATTTGCGAATTAATGGATAAACAGAAAGCTCTAAAGAAGATCGCTAAATGTCTTGAACTTGGTAATTCCGCGAATGTGAATGAAGCGGCCAATGCCATCAAGATGGCGCATAGCCTGATGCTGAAGTATGGGCTTGATAAAGATGACATCGAATTTATCAAGATGGGCAAAACCCAATCAACCCATTTACTACCCGCATCCATCACCTCATCACTACTGCGAGTGATCCGCGGTATCAATACTAAGTTTGGTGTAGAAGCGGTGCTACTCAATCATAAAGGACTCAAACGTGTTGAGTTTATTGGTGAGGCCGATCGCGCTATTTTTGCCGCATTCGCTTTTGATATCATTTACCGAGAAATGAACGAGCACACAGGGCAATTTCGAAATAGTTTCGCGGGTAGTGGCACTTCCAGCATGGAAGTCACACGGCGCGTCAATTCGTTCGTTTCGGGTTGGATTGAAGGGGCATTAGAAAAACTTCCAGTGATCACCGCCGATGATGAATCCAATAACAAAATCAATAATTACATTGATAAAGAGTTTCAAAATATTGACCGTGAAACCTTCAAGCAGCAGCTGCGTGATGCTATGAAAAATATTACCGCGGATTACGAAACTGGGTTAAAAAAAGGCCGTAAAGTATCTGTAAACCGACCGATTGATGGCGCACCTGCTCCAAAACGTCTTAGATAACCATTAATGCGCTATTCTGCTCTGTGCATTCGATAGAAATGCGCTACTATTTGAACAGAAATTAGCCCCACAAAACATGGTGAAAATTTGAGAGTTGTCCTTAGTTTGTGCCTGTTTTTCTCCTCATTAGTACTGGCTTCTCCTGTTGCTGAGCTAACTGCCCAAGCTCAGCAACAAAACTCAAATGCACAATATCAATTGGCGCTGGCTTATCAGCAAGGGGACAAAGTTGCTGTTAACCTAAACAATGCGTTTTATTGGTTTCAGCAAGCGGCGCAGAATGGACACCCCTTAGCCAAATCTAGGCTAGCCAATCTCTATTTAAAGGGACAAGGAACCCCAAAAGACATCCCTCAAGCTCTATTTTGGCTGACAGACTTAGCCACTAGCGGCGATGTGAATGCTCAATTACAACTCGCTAGAACTTACGAAACACTCCCTTCGCCACCCTCAGCGTTAGAATTGTCAGAAATGTGGTATCGCATTGCGGCAAGTAAGAGTAGCCAAGCCGAAGAGGGTTATGCCCGTGTATTGCAAGAAAAATTCAATCAACAACGTGCAAAACAAGTCTCCTCCATCAGCCAATTAGACAGCGCTTTTGACAGCAGCGATGAAGCTGACATGGTGGTCAGCACTGCACCCGTTGAGCACGACTCGACAAGCTCTATCATGACGGATTACTTATCTCTGTTGTTGCTGATGTTACTCCTTTTGATGCTTATCTATCTTTTCCGCTTCTGGAGCCGAAAACGTAAGACCCAACAGCACGATAAAACTAGTCAACACCAGCAAGAAATCGAATCGCAAGCCTTTATGATCAAACAGCAAAAAAGGCAGCTTGAAAGCTTATTCAAAGAGATCAAAAGACTGCAAAACAATCATGTGGCTCAATCTCAGGATCAAAAATTACTATTAGCCTGTGCATTATTTGGCTTTAAACCCAGTGAACTTCCCGATGAAAAAAGCATCAAGCTTCGCTACAAGCAACTGTGCAAAATATACCACCCAGATCTTCAAGGCTCACAAGACGAAATGAAACGACTCAATGGTGCGTTAAAAATCATCCTGCCTCACGTTAAGTAAATGTTATTTTTAATGCGAAATATTACCGCTCGCGATTAAAACACTCGCTAAAGATAGACAACGCAATCGATCTCCATCTCACTTAAAGTAACAAATAGTTAACTTAATTCTCTTTTATATGGGATAATGC
>NZ_CAWNTB010000114.1:0-2745 GCF_963877065.1 Vibrio sp. V01_P9A10T6 | reverse complement strand
ACTCAACGAGCGAAAACTTCAGCAAATGCGAAATGATCGATTAACTTGCCCTTTCCACACTTTGCAAGCGTTGATTTGACAACAAGCCAGCGCCAAAACTGATTGAGGCAAACAAAGAAATTTGCCTGTTTTACGGTTTGAGTTAGCTACGAATTTGAGGGCAAAAAAGCTCATTTTCCGACAACACAAAACGAATGGCCGGAGAAATCACAAAAGATTGAACTCCTAAATTTACCTGAGTTGCATAACGCCCGCCTAAGGGGCTGGCAACGCATTACCACTAAACTCAAACACAACAACTGCAACCACCGCGGCTCATTGGGACTGGAAACGCCACGCGTTGACAGTCCCTCTTGAGGCGTTTGTTATGCGATTTTTGATTCCGCAGTAGTCAAGAAGACCAAAGTGGATGCTGTCATATGAAGCATGTAAGCAACTAAGTAATCTGGAATTTCAATTGTATTAGAGCCTTGTCCGTGACCACTCAGCCTATTTCTACCTGTAGGTACACCACTTTCAAGCAAACTTCTAAGTGACGACATTTGCTGCTGCCAAAATGATGGTATTAGGCCATTATCAAAACAAATTTGAATTAAAGACCTTGCTGTCGCACTTTGTTCATACTTCCAGTCATGGTTATCACAAATTGACTTCATCGTGCTTTCAAAAGCTTTTAAACAATCGTTTAATGATTCCTTATATCTCCCATGGCGGTAATGCTCATAAGCTAGCAAGAACTCTTCTTGTGCCCCCTTATAATGCTTTTGATTCAATAAAAGAAGGGCTGGTTTAACAGCTTCAGAATGAAGTAACTCAGAGTCAACTCGGATAATTTCATTATTTGTAAACTGAAAACCTACACCGTGCTCTTTGAGGCGTGCATTTAATTCATCGATAGCACTATCGGCGACCTCAGATGCGCCATTCTTACGCATATATTGATATTCGCGTGTTACTGTATTTATAACCTTGAATGTAATTTCAACAACATCCAACTGCTTTTCTACGTTATTTTCTTCGAGAAAGTAGTTAGCCAACTCATCAATATATATGCGCTGTCGACCATTTTTATTGCTTGGTAACTCAAATAACCCATACTCTCTGCACAAGGTCTCCACTATAAACTTATACGTTTCCCGAATATCATCGACACTGAAATATTGAAGCTTGTCGCCCAATGAATCATTCCAAATATGAATAATCTGCACACGCAAAGGATTTGGTAATGAGTCATAAGTATATACTTCAGGCACATCGCCTCGAAGTTTTTTCTGTCGTTTTGAAAACAAATCAAATGTTCCCATCTTAAAATCCCTTATTTCATCTATGTCTCAAATCGCATAACGCCCGGTTAAGGGGCTGACAACGCAAAACACTGAACCTAAAATAACAACCGTAATCACAAAGGCCGATTTGAACAAAAACCGCCACGCGTTGGCAGTCCCTCTTGAACCGTTTGTTATGCAAATTCAATAAGATAAACTGACTTTACTCGATCAAAAACCACAATTGCAATGGTTGAGTGATTCAAGAATCAACCCAAGCCAGAGCCGTGATAAATAAGCCGCCAAAACAAAGCCCACCTTTCAACAACAAACCAAGCTTTTGAATAAAACAAACTCAACGAGCGAAAACTTCAGCAAGTACAAAATGCTCGATAACCTTGTCCTTTCCACACTTTGCGCCCGCTGAATTTACAACGCGCCAGCGCTAAAACTGATTGAGGCAAACAAAGAACCTTGCCTGTTTTACGGCTTGAGTTAGCCACGAATTGTATGGTAAAAATGCTCATTTGCCGACAATACAAAACGAATGGCCGGAGAAATCCCAAAAGATTGAACCCCTAAATTTACCTGAGTTGCATAACGCCAAATTAAGGTGTGAACAACGCTAACACCTTAGCTAAACCATTGTGCCATAATCACTAAACTGACTTGAAGTGAGAGCGCCGAGCGTTGTGAATCACTCTTAAATTTTTTGTTATGTGGTTCTTTACAGCGGCATTAGTTCCTTCTATTTGACCTTGAATTCATTCTCAGAAATAATACATCTCTCTTTCGAAGAGTGGAGCTTATCAAGCTCATCTACAACGTTAGCTATACTAGCAGCTTTATTTTCTGGGACAATAAAACACCAAATCAAAGCAATTAACCATCCTGCCCACCACAATAAAACACCTAAAACATTTACCAAGGCGATAGGAAGCTTATAAGGATGATTTTTCTTTAACGCGATAATTGATGGAAGAAATGCAAATGGGATCAATATCATGAGTATAAGCAACAACGGCCCAGTACCTAACAAAAGCTTTAACACATGCAACAACTGCCAAATCCAGTCATCTGACATAATGAAGACCTCGTAGTTAATAATGAAACTAACAAAATAACACTGTGGTTAATCCGATCAATATACCCTTAATTTTGGTACGTCCAAATACCACTAGTGTACGCCACCACATAACGCCCGGCTAAGGGGTTGACAACGCACCGCCGAACTCAAAAAACACACTGTAAACATTGAACTTCAATTTTGCGCTAAAGCCGCCACGCGTTGGCAATCCCTCTTGAGCCGTTTGTTAAATTGCAATTGCTCGCCGCTTTGCTTGGGCAAATACTGTAATTGAATTTTCAGTTGTTCTCTCTACTTCAAAATAACCTCCTGACATTGAAAGTTGACGTACATTCAATGAGTCGGATCCAAGTTTTTTAAACCAATACGGTGCAAGAGATCATTGTTCGGAGC
>NZ_CAWNTB010000113.1:0-2817 GCF_963877065.1 Vibrio sp. V01_P9A10T6 | reverse complement strand
CTTCAATACCGCGTTGCGCACCAACTTTGCTGGCAAAACCTCGTTGCTGAACGTTTTATAAAACAGATCCATTCCTGATTGCATCACTAAGTTATCCGGCCTTCTGCATGTTTCATAATTCCGTAATTGCGCTTGTGTTAAAGCTTCTTGATTTTGTGTCACAGCTAATAACGCTTTTACATCTTTAAACCCTAAATTCACCCCTTGCCCAGCCAGAGGGTTAATCGTGTGTGCTGAATCGCCAACCAAAACACATTGCCGTTTCGCATACGTCTGAGCATGACGACGAGTGAGGGGAAATGCCCCACACTGCAACACGTTAATATCGCCTAGTTCCTCAGGAAAAGAGGCCAACACTTGCTCCCTTAACTGCTGCTTGTTCATCGCACACAATTGGCGAATTCGTTTTGGTGAGTCATACCATACCAAAGAAGCTTGATTACCCGGCAAAGGAAGAAACGAGCGCGGGCCGGATGGAAAAAATTGCTGCCAAGTAATATCTTGCTGAGGTTGATGAGTTTCGACATTGATCAACATGCAATGGTGTCGATAATCCCACGCGGTAATACCAATTCCCGCCAGCTGCCGCACAAGAGAATTTGCACCATCCGCACCAATCACCCAAGTTGCAGTAAGAGTTGCGCCTGACTCTAAAAGCACGCTATTTTGTTGGCCAAACACAATGTGCTTGAGCTTATCAGGACAAAAAACCTGCAAATTCGGATAGTGCACAAATTGCCCCCACAATCCGATCTGAATAAGACGATTTTCGACCATATAACCCAGCTGAGGGAGGCCCAATGCATCGCTATGAAAACGAGTACGGCACTCTGGGTGCTCCCAGGTTTCTAGGCGGCGATAAGGACAAACACGCATTTGCATAATTTCATCCCATGCGCCTAAGTCAGTAAGTAACTGAACCGAAGTTTGCGAAATGGCAGAAACGCGCAGATCCATTACTTGGTCTATTGTAAATGCTTCAGGCTCTATACCTTCGACCAGAGCAACCGTGCGACCTTGCTTAGCAAAGCCTATAGCCACTGCCGCACCAACCATGCCACCGCCAATCACCACCACGTCAAAATTGTTCATTGTTTACACTTAATCGTCTGAGTTTTGAGTCGATTTTCATTGTACGTTTTCAGCTCTTTTTTGCGAATTTTTTTACACAAAAACCCTGCACTTTCTATGGTAAAAATCTAGAGATGACGGAACATGCGAGAGATTTTATTGGATGACTAGTCAGTGACTTTTTAAAGCAGTACAATACGCGGCTTACCGCCGAGATGGCGGCTACAATTTGAGCATTAGTTCAACCAATTTAGACCAATAAGACGAGCGAAAGTGAGATGAGTAAGAAACTGCTAATTAAAACCTGGGGCTGCCAGATGAACGAATACGATTCATCAAAAATGGCCGACCTGCTTAACGCTGCAAACGGCTATGAGCTAACGGAAGAGCCAGAGGAAGCAGATGTATTATTACTTAACACCTGTTCGATCCGAGAAAAAGCACAAGAGAAAGTCTTTCATCAGCTAGGTCGCTGGAAAACATTGAAAGATAAAAAACCAGGCGTCGTGATTGGCGTTGGCGGCTGTGTTGCAACCCAAGAAGGTGATCACATCCGTGAACGCGCTCCTTTTGTTGATGTTATTTTTGGCCCGCAAACCCTACACCGCTTGCCAGAAATGATAAAACAATCGCAAACCAACGATGCGCCAGTCATGGACATTTCGTTCCCAGAGATTGAAAAATTCGACCGTTTACCAGAACCAAAAGCAGACGGCGCAACTGCATTCGTCTCTATTATGGAAGGGTGTTCAAAATACTGCACTTACTGCGTAGTACCTTACACTCGCGGTGAAGAAGTCAGTCGCCCGATGGATGATGTGTTGTATGAAATCGCGCAACTCGCGGCGCAAGGTGTACGCGAAGTCAATCTTTTAGGACAAAACGTTAACGCATACCGTGGCCCTATGCACGATGGTGAAATCTGTTCATTTGCTAATCTGCTACGTTTAGTCGCCTCCATTGATGGTATTGATCGCATTCGATTCACCACCAGCCACCCACTCGAATTTACCGACGATATTATTGCCGTTTATGAAGACACACCTGAGCTGGTGAGTTTCCTGCATCTTCCGGTACAAAGTGGTTCAGACCGAATCTTAACCATGATGAAGCGCCCACACACCGCGATTGAGTACAAATCCATTATTCGCAAACTGCGTAAGGCGCGCCCAGAGATACAAATTAGTTCTGACTTTATTGTCGGTTTCCCCGGTGAAACAGATAAAGACTTTCAAGATACAATGAAGCTGATTAAAGACGTTGATTTTGATATGAGCTTCAGCTTTATCTTCTCCCCTCGCCCGGGTACGCCAGCCGCTGATTACCCATGTGATTTATCAGAAGACGCCAAAAAAGAGCGTTTATATGAACTGCAGCAAACAATCAACGCACAAGCGATGCGTTACTCACGTTTGATGTTAGGTACAGAACAACGCGTATTAGTCGAAGGCCCATCTAAGAAAAATCTAATGGAGCTTCGCGCCCGTACCGAAAATAACCGTGTCGTTAACTTTGAAGGCTCCGCCGATCTGATTGGCCAATTTGTCGATGTGAAAATTGTCGATGTGTTTGCCAACTCACTGCGTGGTGAACTGGTTCGCACTGAACAAGAGATGGATCTTCGCACCGTGATTTCACCAACGCAAATGATGGCGAAAACACGTCGAGAAAATGAGCTAGGGGTAGCCACTTTTACACCTTAGGTTTAAGCATAATGTCATACAGTGCTCGATCATAATCGGGCAC
>NZ_CAWNTB010000112.1:0-2988 GCF_963877065.1 Vibrio sp. V01_P9A10T6 | reverse complement strand
ACACTCGACCATCAGCAGGGACGTGTTCTCCAGGCAACACGCGAATTCGATCACCAAGAGCTAGAGTTTTTACAGGCACTTGACGGCCATCCAACGTAGTTGCAACCGCAGGGATCAATTTCAGTAAATTGCCGCTAGCCGCCGCGGCTTTTCTACGCGCCCGCATCTCTAAAAATCGTCCAACCAGTAAGAAAAAGGTAAACATTGAAATGGATTCAAAAAAGACTTCGCCTTGTTCAGTCACTGTCGCTATCAGACTAGCAACATACGCAAAAATAAGAGCGATAGAAACAGGGACATCCATACCTAATGTTCTGCCTCTAATACTTCGCCAAGCATTGAGGTAAAAGGGAAGGGCAGAGTATAAAAGTACGGGGGTTGCAAAGATCAAGCTAACCCAACGAAAATAATTGCGAAACTCAGAATCAAGATCACCGAAGACCTCAAGATAGAGCGCCACAGCAAGCATCATCACTTGCATGGTGGCTAGACCTGCAATACCCAAGCGATAAAGATATTGCTTCATTGATTGATGGTAGGCTGCCTCATGTGCGTCTGCTTCAAAAGGGGCAGCCTTATAACCTAATTTATGAATAGTGGAGAGTAATTCACTGAGTCGTGTTTGTGTCTTATCCCAACTGAGTAAAGCACGGTTGGTAGTGGTATTGACCCTTATCGAAATTACCCCATTTTTATGAGAGAGTTGTTTTTCAATTAACCAAGCACAAGCCGCACAGGAAACACCTTCTAACGATAACGTCACTTCGGACGTTTCGTTGTCGTTACGAACGAACTCTGCTTGTACATCATCATTATCATAATGAATGAGTGCTTTGAGCTGCTCTGGCACAAGCTCCACTTTATCTGCAGTGGTCGTTCGGTATTGGTAATAAGATACTAGGCCACTCTCTACAATGGTTTTAGCCACGGTTTCACAACCGGGACAACACATATCTCTGCTTTCACCTAGAATATCAACTTTATAATCCGTGTTGGCTGGTACATCTTCACCACAGTGGTAACACGCTTTGCACATAGTTTAATTCATTAATTGAGTAGAAGTTGGCATTGGAAACGTTACTCGACCTTGGATTAACCACTCCTCATTGTGAGGAGTGAGTTCGATGAACCAAGGGCCTTGTAACGGGGCAGGCAGGGTAATGCGATATATACCTTGTGCATCCGATGCGACAAGTTGTGTGAAATCACGGTCTGGCAGTGTCCGATGAGCAAACATCATTTTAATCGCGGGGTAGTGTTCAAGCTCACCTTTATTAAATTTGAAGATAATATCATTACCCTCAGAGTAGACTTCCGAGCTGAGCTTTAATGCTTTCGCTTCGTTAATTTTTGATAGGTCAATATTAATGCCTTTGCCTTTTTTGTAGTAATCCTCTGTCACCAATGACACTGAATTCTGAGAAAAGACGATAACCGTTGCAATCGTCCATATCACCACAGTTAACGGTAAGATGATCAGAAACCACGGCCAGAATTGTTTATACCAAGGAGTTACCATAAAAAAGTTCTCAACAACAAAATAAAGAAGGCTTATTAAAAAGAGAAGAAAGACAGCCCTAATAAAGAGCTGCCTTTGTTGTGCAATTAGTTCTCTGTATTGCTTAAACTCCACACGTAAGCAGCAACCAGTTGAACTTTATCTTCACCGAGAATGTCATTCCAAGCAGGCATAACACCTGATCGGCCATGCATGACCGTTTGAGTAACATCGGCTCTTGAGTCACCAAATAACCAATCGTTATCAGTAAGATCAGGTGCTCCAAACGCAGGGTTACCTTTACCATCCGTACCATGACAAGCGGCACAAACGACGAAGCGAGCTTTACCTGCTTCCGCTTCTCGAACGTTCACAGAACGCCCAGAAAGGCTTAGGGTATAACTCACCACTTCCTTCACACCTTGCTCACCGAGGACATCTTTCCAAGCTGGCATTTGTCCAATACGACCATGTCGGATAGTGGTCACAATCGCTTCTGGTTCACCACCATATAACCAAGCATTATCGGTTAGATTCGGAAAGCCTTTTTGACCACGAGCGTCAGAACCATGACACTGAGAGCAGTTTTGTAAGAATAAACGCTGACCAACCTTCAATGCATCAGAATCTGCTGCAATTTCAGGAATAGGGCGTAAATCCGAACCGCCGCCAGTATAAGCTAAGCGTTTAAATGCTTCACCAAAGTAGGTGTTTGCATCATCTAACTCTTTTGCATACTGTACTAACACTTTATTGTTTTGCGCATTTGCAATCGAGGCTTTGGACTCATCAAGAGAGCGAATGGTTTGATCTGAACTTTGCCAACCAAGTACACCTTTAAAACTACCTAACCCAGGATAGAGGGTCAGATAGATAGCGGCAAAAATAAACGTACTAATAAAAAGATAGGTCCACCATTTAGGCAGAGGGTTGTTGAGCTCACGAATACCATCGTATTCATGGCCCATATCCGAGCCTTCTTCCACTCCCATTTTGTCTTTTAAACACCAAACGAGCAGAATCGCACAGCCCAGCAAAGTTCCCACCGTAATGATGATGACCCATAGACTCCAAAATGTCGTCATTGTTTAGTCACTCCTTGTTCCTTAGAGGATTTGGGCTGTTCATCGGCAAAAATGAGGTTAGCCGCTTCATCGAAACGAGCTTTACGGTTTTTGCCATAGGCCCACCACACTACGCCTATAAAACAGACGAACAGCACTATGGTCCAAATACTGTGAATAGTACCGATATCCATAACTACCCCTTACTTCATTGCGTGACCAAGAGATTGAAGATAAGAAATGATTGCATCCATTTCTGATTTCCCTTCGACATCTTTTGCTGCATTCGCGATTTGTTCATCGGTATACGGCACACCAAACTGATTACGAAATAATTCAAGTTTGCTTTGCGTAAGCTTGCCGTCCAACACATTTTTTGCTAGCCAAGGAAAACCGGGCATGTTTGATTCAGGAACCAGTTCGCGA
>NZ_CAWNTB010000111.1:0-3005 GCF_963877065.1 Vibrio sp. V01_P9A10T6 | reverse complement strand
GCATTGCAATGGGATAACCGTGAAGGCTTATTGAATGTTCCCGGCTATGCGTGGGGTCATTACGCTGATTTGGTATGGGAGTCCAATGTTGGCGGTGATTACTCTGGACAAAAATGGCAGGCGCAGTGGCAAGCACATTGGGACCTCCCGGGGAGCTTCAATCTTACCACTCACCTTGCGGCAGGTTATGCAGATTCAAAAGCTAAAGCGTTTGAGCTAGGCAGTTACGAAGGCGACAGCGCGCAGCTCTATGGTCGCCAACAGATAGCGTTGCGTGGCTACAGCTCTGCGGCTCAAGTAGGGCAAGCCTACGCGACACAAAGTGTTGAACTAAGCCGCTTATTGTATCGCGCTGAACGAAACTGGAATTTGTGGCCAATTGGCTTGGGGGATATTTCAGGTTCTGTATTTGTCGACTCAGGATCAAGCTGGAACTATAACCAAAACTACCAAGCCCTGACGGGGATTGGTGCTGAAGTGCAGATCGATACCATCGTACTTTATGGCGGCACGTTACCAGTACGGATTGGTTACGCTCATGGATTAGACAGTAAATTAGGCAAAGATGAAGTGTATATCAAGCTAACTGCTCAGTTTTAACCGTTTGTTAAGGAGGAAAGGGTCGCATCAAATGCGACCCTTTTTGCGTTGTAAGCTGAAACAAGGCTTACTGACCACTCAAACATGAGATCATGGTTATTTTTAACTAACAATGCGAGGGTTATACCTGAAAACGACTCACGGTATTTTGCAACATCGCCGCTAACTGGCTAAGTTCGACGCACGCTTGAGCGGCGCTGGAAGAACCTTGTGCAACTTGCTTGGCTGATTCACTAATGCGTTCGATATTGCGGCTGAGCTCTTCGCTAACCGAATCTTGCTCTCCGCACGCGCTGGCGATTTGAATGGTCATATCTGCGATATGCGCGCTTTGATTACTAATGTGGTCAATCGCGATTTGAGTTTGGCCACTTTGCTCCACACATTGTCCCATAAGTACACTGCTTTGTGACGTCGCTTCACGAGCACGCAGTGCACATGTTTGTAGGCTTTGGATAATATTGACGATGTCGCCCGTCGATTGCTGAGTTTTGCCAGCTAAAGCACGGACTTCATCAGCCACAACCGCAAAACCACGCCCTTGTTCACCAGCACGCGCCGCTTCAATTGCTGCGTTAAGTGCAAGCAAATTGGTTTGGTCGGCGATGTTGCTTATCACGTCAACGACAACGTTAATTTGCTGTGCTTGTTGCTCAAGTTCTAATACGCGTTGTTCTGCTTGATCAATTTCTTGAGTCACAAGAGAGATAGCATTAGCGACGGAATCCATCTGTTTTGATCCAAGGATGGATTGTTGGTTACTTTCACGAGCGGCGTCAGAAGCGACTTCTGTGCTTCGTGCCACTTCTGCAACCGTTGATTTCATTTGCGTCATGGCCGTAGCAATGTGCATGACCTCGACCTGTTGCTCTTGCATGCCCTGTGATGTCTGTTCAGAGACGGCGCTAACTTCATCGACAGCATGAGATAGTTGAGTCGCTCCGGCGATGATCTCTTCCACCATTGAGCGTAAATTCTCTTGCATACTTGAACACGCATCGGCCAATTCACCTAGCTCATCTTGCCCAATATGCTGACGTGCTAATCGATGGCTTAAATTACCTCCAGCAATGGCGTTCGCTTGCTGTACAACCAACTGTAGTGGCTGGCAGATTAAGCGAGAAAGTAATAGTGTAATGAACACCATAAACGCTATCAGCGCAACGATGCTGCCTGTGGAAAATGAGGTGATAGCTTGAATAAGCGTCATCAGTTCAGAGCGATTTTTGGCAACAAAGGTTTGGTTTAAATTGAGAAGATCGTCAATCGCACTCTCTAGGCGTTCAAATGTAACCAAAGAGGCTGAGATATCCCCTTGAGCTTTTACGATATTTTGATTGAGGATATCGTCATTAAAAGAGCCAAGCGCAGTCAAGTAGTCACGCCAGAGGTTTTTAACTGGCATAAAAATCGAACGCTCGTGATCGGTCCAAACCGCACGCTCATAGGTGGCTAGTGCACTATCAATTGCTTGATAGTGTTCCTGCATCCAACGAATATCCTCCGTAATTTCGGCTTGATCGGTTGCGGAAAGCAAACTGATTTGAGCACGTCGCACAGAAGCCATATTGTATTTGACGTTATTGACCATCATCATTGATGGGAGTGTGTCATCCGTTAGATTGAGTAGGTCATCTTGTATTTCGTTCAATGAACGATATAGGTAATAACCGAAGGCGATGTTGACTAACGCGATAATAGTAAAGGCAAGCGCAATTTTTTTGCGAATGGCTAAATCTTTTAAAAAAGACATGGTAATAAGTGACCTCGGAGTAAAACAACGGAGTTATACCTGTCCCACTTGCAGCATTGCTGTATTGATCACGTTCATTGACGCCAATTCCACCATTTTATTGATGTTTTTTCGGCTTCACTTACTGGTCATCGACAGCATCCTAAGTGGCTTGGGTATCGGGTCACGTCCATATGAAAATAGAGAGATATCCATAAAGTTGTGCATCGTATCACAATTGAAACTTGACTCCTATGGTGTTTTTGAGATTTTTGTGAGTGAGATATTGGGTGTGAAGAGCTTAGAATAACGCTCAAGACGGTTATTTTAAGCTCTGTTAAGGTCACAATTCTTTACATCTCAACCACCTAGTTTATAGTGATTTCCATTTTGAATTGGGTGCTAATTGGGTAACGAAAGGGATGGTTGTACTGTTCACTTGGTACTTTTGGCGTTAAGGTAAACGGAAAAAGGTATTTGAATCATGAAATTAAAAACACGTTTACAACTACTGTCTGCGATCGAACATAAAACTGAAATTCCGATGCTGCTATTATCGGTAGTGTATGTGATCGTCGCTTTACTACCAGATATTGCACCTTTACAACCCGAAGAGCTTGATTTTCTGGAGCATCTGCTTTGGATTATTTGGGCATTGTTTGCAACAGAGTTA
>NZ_CAWNTB010000110.1:0-155239 GCF_963877065.1 Vibrio sp. V01_P9A10T6 | reverse complement strand
CCGAATTTATGCCACCGACTGCCCCACACCGTTATCGACCTCTTCCTCATCCAGTAATGGTTCTGCAAGTAATATCACAGTTCTGGTTGAATGCATTGAAGATAACTGGAAAATTTATGTTCCTGTAAGACTGACCATTTCACTGCCACTTGTCACCGTTGCCGTACCCATTTCTCGTGGACAGCAAATTACGCAGCAAGATGTCTTGATTACAATGGTAGACTTACACCGCTTTAGACGACAAGGTTTTTCCGATATAAATCGTATCGTCGGAGCTAAAGTGAAAAAAAACATGCGTATTGGCGATGTCGTTGAGCAAGATGATATATGCGTCGTATGTCGTAATGAAAACGTTATGATTCAAGCAGTCAAGCAGGGAATGATCATCACAACCAAAGGAACCGCTTTAAGTGATGGTATTTTTGGTGAGCAGATAAAAGTGAAAAATGATAAATCAAACCGTATAATAGATGCACAAGTAACCGGTATTGGCGAAGTCACGGTTCAATTTTAACGCTTTCATTACACTTCTAAATGTGTTTACGTTGTTAAGAAAGTGAAACAGAAAAAAAAGCTAAAGTAATCACAAGCACCGTCGATATTGACTGTACAGGTTTCCATTATTATTAATAAGGCTCACATATGGCAGGTATTGATAACATACGTTCGGGGCAAACATTAACGACGACAAATCGTAGTAATGCTCGTACTGAATCGAATGCATCTCCATCGACATCCGGCTCGGTCACTCGTTCACCTCAAAATCAAGATGCGGTATCACTTAGTACCCAAGGTAAGGCCATTGGTGAAATGCACAACCAAATGGTATCTCAGCCAAGTTTTGATAGTGCCAAAGTCGCTGCAATTAAAGATGCGATAGCCAATGGCTCATATAGAGTCGACCCAGAAAAGTTGGCTGATAATATGATTAAATTTGAAAAAGAGTTGGGTGGTTTTAACTAGCCCTACTTTTGACTAATTAAGGCAACATACAATGGCTGTATTAAAAGACTTAGTCGATTTCCAATTGAAAAATGCACTAGAACTCTCTTCGCTACTTGAACAAGAAAAGTTAGCAATTACGAGCCGTTCATCAAGTGAAATCGAAGCTATTGCCAAACAAAAGATGACCTTAGTTGGACAACTTCAACAAACTGACCTCCGAATTGCGAAACATCCCCATGTCGTGAGCCTGGCTGAAGATGTACTCCTGTCGCAAATCGTTGATCAGATTCGTTCCATTGTTCACGATTGCCAGCAAGCAAACCTTGTTAATGGTGAAGCGCTACAACGTGCACAACTCAGTTTTAATAAACTCAATAATTTGATGCAGCAAAGCCACGGAAAAATTGGCATGACGTATAACGCTGGTGGGCAAACCCACACTGTGTCCACTTTAGGGACCAATATTAAAGCGTAATCAACATGCAGCTGAGTTACTAAACTTTTAAGCTGAAACGAATTAAACAGAAAAGCGGCAAACTTTGCCGCTTTTTCGATCTGGAGAGAAGGAAGATTTAGAAGAGTGTTTGTTGACGTTTTTCTGGTACTTGCTGAACTTCTCCGTAGTCACGCAGTTTATCCATCTTACGGATATCGAGACGTAACTCAGTGACATAACTGTCACCCACCTTATAACTGCGGACCACTTCTGCTCCGCGGATAACACCATCAACCGCTCCCGACGTCAGCTCTGTGCCCAATCGCTGATCTTGTAGTTCAGCACGACCACTCACTCGCATTCCATAGACTTGCTCTGCCAGTTCGCGATAAGCATCGATTTTAGAGGCACGCATTGCACGGACTTGCTTTTCATCCACACTACGCCCAGTTTGCTCACTGATATTGGCATAACCTACCGCCGTTAACCATTCATCAGCGCGCATGGTTTGCAAGGGCTGGCAACCCACCATCATGATAGTCACTAGAAGTAATAGCCATTTTTTCATTGGTTTCTCCTATGGACGCAAGATAACAGTATACGGCTGCTTAATCGTAGGGTCAGAGCGAATTAACACACCATCTTGTGTACGGATACTGTTGAGCGTATCAAGATCACGACCAATACGATCGGCAGGCAAGAAGCCTTGTGCGGTAGCAACCACAACACGAGACTGCATTCCCACAACACGAGCATTGACTAATACACCGCCTTCTTGACGAAGCATTGTCCCTGTCAGTATGTATTGGATTTCTTGCTCTTGAGCAAGGTCTTTCCAGTCACGACTGAAAGCAAAATCACCTTGCTGCGTTACCTGAATCGAGCCTGTGGTTTTGAAATCAACCACTTTAAATCCTCGACGCTGAAACTGATGGATAAATCCTTCAGAAACCGAGTTACCCAACCAGTTAGTCGCATCCATACTTTGCAGGTCCACAAACGATGTTACAGCAATAGGAGTGCGAGCAGAAACACTAGTATTGGACACCATCAAATCTTCTGTCATGCTTTCAACAAAGAAGTCCAACGTGTGACGTGGGCTCTCCATTAGCATAAACTGTGAACCATTGTATGGCTCTTTACCGTTATAAATCGGGGCGTAGGCACAAGCAGTTAACAAAACTGCTGGCACTATCGAAAGCCATTTTTTCATTCTCTTATCTCCAGATATACTGAGGCAATCTTGATTCCAAACTTCAGATTAAAAAACTTGGAACACTCTTTGCTTTTCAAAACTTGTTACACTTTCAAAACGCACTGCCTACATCAGCTAAGATTTTAAAAGCAAAATTTATACCCAACTGGTAAATAACAATGAAAAAAATTATTTCTGTTTTATTTTCAATATGTTGCACCATTGCCTTTTCTCAGGCCGTTAATGCTGCTTGGTATGAAGTGACCGGATCGTCAGCCATTGTTTCCTCAGAGGAAGTCGCTCGCCTCAATGCATTGGAAGATGCCATCTATAAGGCGGTAAACTTTGCCGGGGCAGACATCGGTAGTATCAGTAACTTGCGACCACTGCTGGAATCAGACCGTAAAGAGTACCAGTTTACTAACCATGAAGTACGCTATGTGTTAGTTGAAGAGAATAAAACACGTCGGGGAGTGATGTATGTTAAAGCTCGAATTGATATTTATCCTTCGGCAACAGGTTGCCACGTTAGCCAATATAAGAAAACGTTTTTAGTGGGTAACATTGATCTTGCATCGCCACAACAGGCGGTTATGGGGCAAATTTACAGTGTGGGAGATGATTTTGCACAGGTACTCAACCGTCAACTCGATCAAGAATCTCGCAGTTTTGTATCGGTTGGCACCACAGATTATGCAATTGAAAAACAGCACCCAGAACGCTTAACCATGATTGCAGAGGACACGGGGGCACAGTACATTTTGGGGGGAACCATCACCGATTTAACTGCCACGATAGAGCAAAAATTACTCGCCGATGATGTGATTAACCGTCAATTTGCTATGCAAATCCAAGTGTTTGATGGCAAAACAGGCCAAGAAGTCATGACTAGACATTATAGAGAAGTCGCTAAATGGCCCTTCGCCAAAACCAGTCAGATAGATACGCGCAGTGCACGTTTTTGGTCTTCAACCTTTGGCAGCATGATGCTGCGTGTCAGCCGAAATATCATGCTCGATCTTGAATCGGAGCTTTCATGTAAAATAACTCTCCCCGAGGTTGTGGCTAAATACGGTAATACCATCACGATAGATTTAGGACGTGTGCATGGCGTTAAAACCGGTGACCAATTGCAGTTGTGGCATACAGGTTCATTCATTGATCAGAAAGGGCTACCACGAAATAAAGTGACTCAAAGTGATATTACCCTTAAGGTTACTCGCGTCTATGAAAACGAAGCAGAGCTGAGTGTTGATCAAGAAAATCTCGCCTCCAGCATACAAATTGGCGATGTTATGCACAAACAGCTTTAATTTTCGTTTTAACTAGTTAACTTCACAAAATTATTGAGTAAACTATCCCACCTTGCTCCCGTAGCTCAGTAGGATAGAGCGGCCCCCTCCTAAGGGGCAGGCCACAGGTTCGACTCCTGTCGGGAGCGCCATTTTGATAAAGCCTCAACCCCCAACCGGTGTTGAGGCTTTTTTCTTATGACGAAAAACTGACCTAATATTGATTTGAGCCACTATGATTCATATACAGTGCTTACTGTAAGTTCTATGTCAAATAATCTAGAATTAGTATTAACAGATTTATCGATAGAAAAAATGATGAAAAAGAGCAATCTAATCACGAATACTGGTCACCGCTTTATCTCTAAAGCAAAGACCGCCTATAAAATTCATATCCATACGCCGGATGATACGGTGCTGCACCGTTCTGTCGGCTATATCCGTATTGGTGAGAAAAAAGGGCTTAAAAAGGCGATAAAGCTGCGTAATGAATTAGGTTCAGAGATGTGGGGCAAACATTGGCGTCGTCTGCTCAAAGATCCTTACTTGATGACTCGCCTACCACACAGTTTGGAACCTAAAATCATATACAAACCCAGACCAACGCTCGATAACCCGGAAGCTCGGGATCCTTGTTATATCGCGGCTTGGAGACACTATGATGAAAAAGGTAACTGTATATTTCAAAGCGTCGTTTGTTCGATCAACAAACATGGCAAGCTTGCCGCTTATACCAAAACGAAGAAGGCGCTATTAGAGGCTTATAAAGAAGACTTGGATATTCTTATCTACATGGGCCGATTGAATAGTATTGATTTGAAATAACATGGCGTGATACCGGAGCGGTTAGAGGCTAAAATCCATTGTTTTACGAGAAGAAAGCCCGCGTTTTTCACGGGCTTTCTCTATTTTCTAATACTTAAGCGTTATTATTTCACTTCATAATCAAAGCTTGGAATAACGATATCAACACGACGGTTTTGCTTTCGACCTTCGACTGTATCGTTCGATGCGATTGGGCTATTTTCCCCTTCACCTTTTACGGTAAGACGGTTCGCATCCACACCTTTAGCAATCACAACATCAGCAACAACTTGTGCGCGTTTTTCTGATAGTTTCTGGTTGTAAGCCGCAGCGCCAGTTGAGTCAGTATGACCAATAATTTCAGCATCGGCTTGTGGGTAAGCTTGCAAATATTTCACTAGTTTATCGAGCTGGTTAGTACTCTCTGCTGTTAGCTTAGTGCTGTTATGGGCAAAGCTACTGCTGTCCAAACGTTGAAATGGCACATGCTTAACAACCGTTTCAGGTTCTTGGGGAATAACGACAGGCTCAACCACTGGCTGTGCAACTTCTTCAACAAACACCTCTTGCACGATGACTGGTGCAGGTTCTGCTTTACTTCCACCAAATTTATACGAAACACCTAAGGTAGCCGAGTTACCTGCAGCTCGGACAAGATCGTTATTAATATCGGTGAGGCTTTGATATTCCAAACGTAAAGTGACGTTATTATCGGTGTTGAACTCAATACCAGCGGCACCTAAATATGAGTAATCATCTTTATTGCCATAGTCAACATAAGCACCGCCGACTTTAGCATATAAGGCAATGGCATCAGTCAAAGGAAGGCTGACTTTCGGTGCGAGTGTAATGGCCGTTACTTTTTCATCATTCAGCCCCGCACCACTAAATTTGCCCAAGTAATCGTAACCGGCCTCTAATGAAAGCCAATTAAACGCTTGGTAACCAAGGTAAGCACCGACGGTAGAAGATTCATCTTCACACACATCTCCAGCACGACAAGCGTCATCAAGCCAAGATTTACCAACTTTAGCACCTACATATACTTCAGCCATTGCGGCAGAAGATGCAAAAACAAGCGCCATTGAAACTGCTGCTGCTAACTTTTTCATACTTTTTCCTTTCCTATTTATCGTTATCATAATGCGGTTGCGGTACCCAAAAAACGGTTTACTTTTCGCCTACACACATACCTACATAACTCGGAACCACTATACTGTATGTAAAGAAAGCTTAAATAGCGCATTAGTTTATTCTCTGTCATCGTTTTGTGAAATATTGTCAGTGCTCTACACCAAAGGATTTAACAAAGCCGATATAAAGAAAAACCGCAGCATAAGCTGCGGTTCAAAGCGTTGTTCGTATGATTGACTTATTGAGCGTTCGCTTCACGCTCAGCAATAAAGGCTAATGCCATATTGATACGAGCAATGACACGCTCTTTGCCGATCAGTTGCATAACAGCATCAACCGATGGCGATTGACCACCGCCAGTGACAGCAACGCGCAGCGGCATGCCTATTTTACCCATACCGATTTCAAGCTCTTCACACACTTGAGCGATGACAGCGTGCAGGTTTTCCGTTGTCCAGTCACTCAATGCTTCTAATTTGCTTAAAGCAAGTGCTAGCGGCTCTTTCGCCACACCGCGCAAGTGTTTTTTCGCCGCATCAGCATCAAACTCAGCAAAATCTTCAAAGAAGTAACGAGATTGAGCAGCAAGTTCAACCAAGGTATTGCAGCGTTCACCAACCAGTTTAACGATCTCAGCTAATGCTGGGCCGTTGTCTTTATTGATGCCTTGTTGCTCATAGTGCCATTCAAGGTGTTTTGCAACATATTCAGGCTCTGATGTTTTGATGTAGTGATTGTTCAGCCACAACAACTTATCAGTATTAAATGCAGATGCCGATTTGCTAATAGCATTTAAACTGAAGAACTGAATCATCTCTTCACGCGAGAAAATTTCTTGGTCGCCATGAGACCAACCTAGACGAACTAAATAGTTATTCAATGCTTCAGGCAGGTAACCTTCATCGCGATACTGCATCACAGAAACAGCGCCATGACGTTTAGATAGCTTCGCGCCGTCGTCACCTAAGATCATTGCGCAGTGCGCAAACACAGGTACAGGAGCACCTAACGCTTCGTAAATGTTGATTTGACGAGGTGTGTTGTTGATGTGATCTTCGCCACGAACGACATGAGTAATCCCCATATCCCAGTCATCCACCACCACACAGAAGTTATAGGTGGGTGAGCCATCGGTACGGCGAATGATCAGATCATCCATCTGGCTGTTGGAGATTTCGATACGGCCGCGGATCTGGTCGTCAAAAATTACGCTGCCTTCTTTAGGATTACGGAAACGGATAACACACGGATCCCCTTCTTTTGCGGCGTCGTTAACCGCTTTGATTTTTGGGTGATCAGCATCGTAGCGCGGCATCTCTTTGTTCGCTTCTTGCTCGGCACGAACTTCATCTAACAGCTCTTTAGAGGCGTAACATTTGTAGGCTTTATCTTCAGCAAGCAGCTTATCGACAACTTCATTATAACGATCAAAATGTTTAGTTTGGAAATATGGGCCTTCATCCCAATTCAAACCTAGCCAAGTCATACCTTCAAGAATCGCGTCTACGGCTTCTTGCGTCGAGCGCTCTAGGTCGGTGTCTTCAATACGCAAAACAAACTCACCACCTTGGCTTTTTGCATAAAGCCAAGAGTAAAGTGCAGTACGCGCACCACCAACGTGAAGATAGCCTGTCGGGCTAGGAGCAAAACGAGTTTTAACCGTCATTTGATTTCCTTAGGGATAAAAAGACAGCGGAGAACATGTCCACTGCAAGTACCAGGATAAAAAGTGGCGACATTTTACCACTGACGGCTAAATCTACAATCCTCGATTGCCTTTCGTTTTTCTGCGCTCAAGAATAACGCTTAAAATTCGCTTAACTTTCCTTTAGTGGAACTTGACCTTACCCTAAAGGTAAGGTTTATGCTTCTAGCTATTGAGTTGGTTTACGGGGAATTTATCAATGAAACGCTTTCAATTGCCTTTATCAGGGCTGAAATGCATGGGTTGCGCGAAGAAACTTGAGCAGCATCTCAAGCAAGAATTTGAGGTACAAATCCACCAGCTGTCACCCACATTCATCGAACTGAGCACTTCGGCCTCTTTAAGTGAACTCATCGCCGCTATCGAATCCTTAGGCTATCAAGCCTTGCTCAGCACAAACAGCGATCCTCTGCCCTCGTCGCAACCCACAACCTTGGTTAGCGATATACAGCCACTAGCACAAGAGACAGAAGTCTCAACAACGGGTTTGGTTAGTACCCACTTACTGATCCAAGGAATGACTTGCGCAAGCTGTGTCTCTTCGGTGGAAAAAGCACTTCTAAGCGTTAACGGCGTACAAAAAGCGCAAATCAATTTAGCTGAACAAAGCGCCTTAGTGCTCTCGCAAGCGGATATCGCTGACCTTGAACGGCAATTGCTCAATGCCATTACTCATGCAGGCTACCGTGCAGAGCGAGTCGATGACCCTGCCCAACAACAAGAAAAACAAAAACAGCAATCACTTGATTTACAAAAGCAACATAAAACCAATGCATTACTAGGTTTAATAATGGGTATTCCGTTAATGCTCTGGGGCCTTCTTGGTGGCAGCATGATGATTGTGACCACTCAGCAGCAAATATACTGGGGCGTTATCGGCATTGTGTGCTTAGCCCTATTGGCCACCGCTGGCCGCCACTTTTTTAGCCATGCTTGGCTTGCGTTAACCCATAGGCGCGCCACCATGGATAGCTTAGTTGCCCTAGGAACCGGAGCGGCTTGGGCCTATTCAATGTTGGTAGTGATTTACCCAACTTGGTTTCCCGTCGCCTCGCGTCATGTTTACTTTGAAGCCAGCGCGATGATTATCGGTTTGATTTCACTGGGCCACTACATTGAGGCGAAAGCCAAAGCAAAGACAACCCAATCCTTGCAAGCCCTAATTAACTTGCAGCCACAACAAGCAACACGCATCACGGCGCAAGGCGATCAACAGATTGCGGTTGAATTAGTACAACTTGGCATGCAACTACGCATAAAACCGGGAGAAAAAGTGCCGATAGACGGCAAAGTCCTCAGCGGTGAATCTTATGTTGATGAGTCCATGCTCACTGGCGAGCCGATCCCCGTCCTAAAAGTGGCAGGCGATGCCATTGCGGCAGGCACCATCAATCATGATGGCAGCTTAGTCATCGAAGCCACTGGCGTAGGGGCGCAAACCATGCTCTCGCGCATCATCCAAATGGTGCGTCAGGCGCAAAGCAGTAAACCAGCCATTGCCAAACTGGCAGATCAGATATCCGCTATTTTTGTACCGACAGTGGTTATGATTGCCCTGTTTTCCGCTCTGATTTGGTACTTTGTAGGCCCTGAACCTAAGGCCAGTTATATGCTAGTGGTTGCGACAACAGTATTGATCATTGCTTGCCCTTGTGCCTTGGGTCTAGCTACTCCACTCTCGGTTACAGTAGGAGTTGGCAAAGCCGCTGAAATGGGTATTTTGATCAGAGATGCCAATGTATTGCAATCGGCAAGCAAAATCACCACTGTAGTATTTGATAAGACAGGTACGCTCACTCAAGGCAAGCCAACCGTTCAGAACTTAGTCACGTGGGGAATTGAAGATAGCAAATTGTTAACCCTTGTTTACGCTTTGGAACTGCGCTCTGAACATCCTCTTGGCAAGGCTATCTGCCATTATGCGCAACCGCTGGTATCAACCAGCGCCGAAGTCGAGCAATTTACCAACCTAAGAGGCAAAGGGCTAATGGCAAATATTGGCGGTGATTCCGTCGTCGTTGCCTCTTTATCGCACCTTGAATCACTGGGCGTTCCTCTTACTCAAGCACAAACGGCCATTGAACACTACGCAGAACAAGCTTGGACGCCAGTCGCGGTTGCCATTAACGGTGAACTCAAAGGTCTCATCGCTATTGCTGATCCAATCAAACCTAATGCTGCACAAGCTATCAGCACACTGAACAAAATGAACATTCGTACCGTGATGCTAACTGGAGATAACCAAAGCGTGGCCACTGCAATAGCAAAACAACTGGGCATACAGCAAGTGATGGCTCAAGTACTTCCGGATCAAAAAGCACAAAAAATCGTGCAGTTACAAGAGAAAGGCCAAATCGTCGCCATGGTCGGTGATGGTATTAATGATGCGCCAGCCCTTGCGCAAGCCGATATTGGTATCGCAATGGGCAGTGGCAGTGATGTCGCAATAGAGAGTGCGCAAATGACATTGCTCAACTCCTCACCGCTTGCCGTAGTCAATGCTATCGCTCTTTCTAAAGCAACGGTAAAAAACATGAAGCAGAACCTATTGGGCGCGTTTATTTATAACACCTTCGGCATTCCCATTGCCGCTGGCGTGCTTTATCCCGCTTTTGGCTTTTTACTCAGCCCTGTAGTTGCAGGAGCGGCAATGGCTTTGTCCTCAATCACAGTCGTGAGCAACGCTAACCGCTTACGTCTATTTAAATCCCCTTTTCACTCTTAGAGGTTAGATAAAAATGAAAATGATCACAGCCGCTATGCTTAGCACCTTGTCTCTTATGAGCTACTCCGCATTCGCCACGGTGACCGAGGTGACCAATTACAAATCCCCTTATTGTGGCTGCTGTACTGAGTGGTCCACTCACATGCAACAAGCAGGATTTAAGGTTAACGAGCAATTGCAAGAAGATATGACGGCGATAAAACAACAATTGGGCATTACACCCAAGCTCGCCTCTTGCCATACAGCCGTTATCGACGGCTATGTTTTCGAAGGTCACATTCCAGCCACAGACATTCAAGCCTTTCTCGCTAATCCACCGAAAAATGCCAAAGGGTTAGCCGTGCCCGGCATGCCAATCGGCTCTCCAGGTATGGAATCTGGTGATAAGAAAGAAGCCTATTCGGTTTTTGCTTTTAACGAGCAAGGTCAGGTGTTTGAGTTTGCTCACCACGAAGGTAATTGATTTTATGCAATAAAGCCTCCGACAGATGCGGAGGCTTTCATTTGGGTGCCTTGATATGGCTACGAGTTATTTAACGCTAGTTACTCGGCTGACTCGCTCGCCTGAAGCAGAGATAGAACGGATCCAGACCTCACCGGACACCTTCGGTTGTTCGATGCTCGAGTAAGTAAGCCATTGTTGACCATCTAATGAGTATTGCAGCTCAACGCCTGGGAATGACGAATTCATCGACAATTTACCCGCTTCAATCTTAGCTCCGGGAATTGGCAGGCGATAATCAATGCCAGCTTTTTCCAGTTTCGCCAGCTCACGTTGTCCAACAATATTAGCAAAACGAGTCCAATCTTGATTCAATGCAGACTTATTGACTAAGTTCGTTTGCTGAGAGTATTCAACCCCTACTTTGTAGTCGTTTTCCCACTCCGCTTTATGCCAAGCACGCTCGGCAGCCGCCAACACTCGGGGGAAAACCATATACTCATACTGCTCATCATTACGAACCGTTTCTGACCACAATTGAGCTGACAAGCCGTAGAATGGTTTCGACGTCACCTCTCCTTTACCGACAAAACCATTACCATCACGATCTAATGAAGTTTCAGCGTTTTGCGGCATATTTTCCGGTGCAAAACCAAACATTTTGCGCGTATCGGTCGCACGGGTGGCCCAGTAATAACCGCGCTCTTTAGGATCCGCCTCATAAGGCATATCCATGTAGACATAATCAGGGTTAGAAACAATTACGTCGTAACCTTGTTTTGCCCATTCATAAACAGAGCTTGTACCGCCCCAATAGAGGACATCCCAAAAGTTCACACGTGTATTGCGCGTGGCAAAAGATGATTCTCCCTCGCTGTATTTCAAGCCATCTTGCCATGCTTGGAAATTCTCAATCCCTTTATCGGCGACAATTTCCGACACTTGCTCAGCAAAATAACTCGGTAAATGAGCAAAGTCACTTACTACTCCTTGGCTGACTAATGCTTGGCACTGTGGCGATTTCGCAAATGGTTTATCTTGTTGTGAAAGATCTAAGTTACCTTTCCAACTGACTTTTTCCGTCGCATTAATATCTTGGAAACCCGCGCCCAATTTGATGTTTTTCGCCTCATCGCCACCAAAATGCCAAGTCGATAAAGGCATGCCCGCCTCAATGTGCATCAAGGCCACTTCAGTGATCACCTTGTCCACAAAACGTTTAGACGAGTCTAAACAAGGGTTAATAAAACTCTGCTTATCATAAAACTGAACCGTCGTAACATTGGAGCTGTCTTGAGGATCCATCAAGCGATACTGGCTAGCCTGTTCGGTTTTCCCCTCTTGGCTCAAACGATCAAAACGAGCCTCCATTGAAACAACTGCAGAGCGAGCATGGGCTGGCATATCAATTTCAGGGATCACTTCAATATTGCGCGCTTTAGCGTGCTTGAGGATTTCAATGTAATCGGCTCGACTAAAATAACCCGAGCCAAAGTTATCAGAATTTGGACCGGAGCCAAGCTGTGGCAGCAAGCAGTTTTTCTCATCTAAATCAAAGCAGCGCTGCCCACCAATGTCGGTCAATTCAGGTAAGCCCGGAATTTCTAAACGCCAACCTTCATCATCGGTCAAATGAAGATGTAATTTATTCATCTTATAAGCCGCCATTTGATCTAACGTGGCCAAAATCGCTTGCTTAGAATGGAAGTTACGTGCGACATCCACCATCACACCACGGTAATCAAAACGTGGAGCATCTTCGATGTGGATCACTGGCAGCGCTGTGACATTCTGGCTATCCACTAAACCCAAAATAGATTGAACGGCGTAGAAAGCTCCCGCCTCATCAAATGCACGAATAGAGATAGCATTCGGTGCAATCTCCAACTCATAAGCACCCGATGTCGCCATCTGGTCAGAAAATTTGCTCGGTGTAATCGCAACACCAACCGCCAACTCTCCATCAAGCTTCAGCCCAACCGTTTTAGCACGCGCCTGTAGTGCTGAAAACTGATCCGTCGCAAAGTCCTTCACATCAAGCTTTAGGCCGCGAGTAATGTCAACAACACCTTGACCAAGCGTTGTTTTTAGAGGCGTTGGTAACAGAGCCGTTGATACATCTTGCAGTGATACATCGCTATTTCTCTCAAATCGGTTGATGGCCGTGGCAAACACATTATTATCGCTGGTGGTGCGTTTGATATTGTCGCCCTCAAGCCCACGCACAAATGACGACGTGTCCTCTGTGTTAAGAGATACAATAAGCTTAGGCTCTGTATTGGGCGCCGCAACGAATGCACGCGGCATAAAGTCCGTTTCAAACAACTGCCAATATTCAGCGACCAGAGGCAAAACAACCTCTTCGCCCGCAGCAAAACCATCAAATTTATCAGTAGGTTCAAGCTTATGTAAATCACCTGTTAAACGAGTAATTTTGAATTGATCATTTTCAACATCCAGAATCAGTCGAATGCTGTGGAAATAGATAGCCCACTGCTTTGAATTCACGGCTTCACCTTGGTTAACCAAGGTCATGTTCACTTTATTACACGATGCCCATTCCGCTTCGAGAGCCTGACATGCCAATCCTTCATCTGCCCCGTGATTGGTTACTACGGTGTAATGAATATCCAAATTTTCCGCCAGCGCATCGACTAATTTCTGCTCTGGTGATTGCAACAAAGAGCAACCTGATAATGTGGCGATAACCGAAACAGCAATCAAACTAGGTTTCAACATTTGACTCACCCTACCTTTAAAATAAAAACCCAATATCCTGTTAAAAGGACTCAAAACAGCAACAAGCATAAAGGCTTGTGACCTAAGGCATTCACCATACAAGGAGTTATTTCTAAGCGTAAAATAATTAGCTACACGAAGTGATCCAGTTCAAATCCTCTAAAATACAATCAAAATAAAACCATTTAAAATCAATAGATTAAACTTGACGTCAAAACCGTAATTTATTATTTGACGAGTTTAACTTGAGAAAGATCACATAAAAATGCATAACAAAAATGAATTTATGAATAGAGATCACTACTCACTACAAGGCGAGAAGTTCATTAAAGGGATTTGACAGGTTAAATTGTGATATAGGTCATAAATTGTAATGACTCATCAAACGTCAAAATGCGCTAAAGTGACGTTTTTTACACATCCTAATGCTATTCATTATCGTGGAATATTGACTGCTATTTTCAATAGTTGAATTTACTCTGTGAAGGGTGGACAGTGAAAGAGCCTGATAGAGAAAGAGGAAAAGGAAAACCCTTTCTCTTTGGTAATGAAAATGATCACATCCAGATGTAACAAAGCCTCACATTACTGCGAGGCCTTTAATGTGGTCGGTGAAGAGCCAGATAGTGAGATAGTGAAAGAGGCGAACCCTTTTCTCTTTGGTAACGAAAAAACTTACCGCTTCCAAATGCAACAAAGCCCCGCATTACTGCGAGGCCTTTAATGTGGTCGGTGAAGAGCCAGATAGTGAAAGAGGCGAATCCTTTTCTCTTTGGTAACGAAAAAACTTACCGCTTCCAAATGTAACAAAGCCCCGCATTACTGCGAGGCTTTTAATGTGGTCGGTGAAGAGCCAGATAATGAAAGAGGCGACCCCCTTTCTCTTTGGTAACGAAAAAACTTACCACTTCCAAATGTA
The DNA here is from genome assembly GCF_963877065.1 of Vibrio sp. V01_P9A10T6. Classification (NCBI taxonomy): domain Bacteria; kingdom Pseudomonadati; phylum Pseudomonadota; class Gammaproteobacteria; order Vibrionales; family Vibrionaceae; genus Vibrio; species Vibrio sp. V01_P9A10T6. Next base: position 140,903 of record NZ_CAWNTB010000110.1, on the reverse strand, counting down.
ACAAAGCCCCGCATTACTGCGAGACTTTTAAAGATGGTCGGTGAAGAGGGATTCGAACCCCCGACCCTCTGGTCCCAAACCAGATGCGCTACCAAGCTGCGCTATTCACCGAAATTTTTGCTCTGCACTTAGCGAGCAGTTCCGAGCTTTTTGCCTAGAACGGATGCGTATATTACTCATCTAAAACTAAGACGCAAGCCTTTAATCTTATTTCCATCAAATAACAAACTCATTGGCTAAATCACCATCAAATACACATAAAAACGTGACTAATTACACACCAATAGAAACATCAAGTTAACCTATGCAACATAATTGATCCAGATCAGTGTCAACAAACAGAGCAAACTTTAACTTGGCTGTGTCTTCGAAACTTTGGAGGAAACATGGACTTTTGGCTTGATCTCCTATTTGGTAATGCTGTGGGACTGTCTTCAATGATAGTAATCTTTGGTGCTTTTGGTCTTATGCTGTTTTATGGCGGTTTCTTCATTTATAAAGTGATGAATGACAAATCTCCTCACTAGATCGCTTAGCACCTATTGAAAAATAGTGTGACGCTATGCACCGGGGTGGATTATCTGTCTGCTCCGGTTTTTTATCGCGTTAATAACTCTATCTTCTTGATGAATGGCATCATTCGCTACTCAAGAACGGTTCGATAAGAACACCTGTCTCAAAATAGTTTCCATTTTCTCATGCAAATAAAAGCATTCCCTCAGCATATAAATAAAGACGTCAATGCCGTCTATATCTTGTTGAGGAAAAGTGATGGGGAAAGGCTGGAAACCATGAGTGTCATTAAAAACGCCTTGGTTAATTAATATTAACTGCTAAAATATCGCAACGTTACTAGGCAACACTCAGAGTGTTGCTTTCTTTTTATTCACCGCCGTTGGGAAACGTAAGAGCAACCTATGTCACAACAAGCCACCATCCGTTTAAACAAATACATCAGTGAAACTGGTTTTTGTTCTCGTCGAGAGGCCGATAAGTTAATTGAACAAGGCCGAGTAACCATCAATGGACTATTGCCGGAAATGGGCACTAAAGTCACGCCGAACGATGAGGTGTGTATTGATGGTAATCCATTAAAATCAAAAGAAAAACCGATATACATTGCCCTTAACAAACCGACTGGAATCACCTGCACAACAGAGCGCGATATTCCAGGTAACATTGTTGATTTTATTGGCCACCACAAACGTATTTTCCCGATAGGTCGATTAGACAAACCATCTGATGGACTGATCTTTCTGACTAACGATGGTGACATAGTCAATAAGATATTACGTGCTGGTAATAACCATGAAAAAGAGTACGTCGTCCGAGTAGATAGACCCATCACCGACGAATTTCTACATAAGATGGCCTCTGGTGTGGAAATTCTTGATACGGTGACACTGCCTTGCAAAGTAACCCAAGAAACGAAGTTCTCCTTTAGAATTGTGTTAACACAAGGGTTAAACCGTCAAATTCGTCGTATGTGTGAAGCCTTAGGTTACGAAGTGTTTAAACTACGCCGAGTTCGTATTATGAACATCAGCCTAGACGGTATCCCGAATGGTGAATGGCGTTATTTAAGCGACGAGGAAGTCGCTGAAATATTAGCAATGTGTGAGAGTTCTTGCGGTACGGAAGGCGCGTCCAAGCTTGATGCGACGGGTAAGCGTATTCGCAAAGCTACCGATGCAAAACTGTTTGATAGTCGTGAGCAAAATCAAACCTCAACGGCACGCAGAAATCAAAAGCCAAAAACGTTCCAAGGACGCAATGCCGATGAGTTTCGCCATGCTCCAAATACAAAAAGAGCACCGCGCCGACCCACAAATTCATCACAAGGTGCGCCAGCTAATAGCCACAGAAAAAGCAGTACGTTAAGTCTTAAAAAATAATCATCGAACAATGCGTTAATTCTGTTGAGCAATAAAATGACCGTAATGACGCATCACTGAAACAACTATAAAAAACCGAAGCAACTATAAAAAAGGAGAAACTTTCGTTTCTCCTTTAAGACAGCATAAAATTAACGCTTATTTCGTACCAAAAATCTTATCACCAGCATCGCCAAGACCAGGAACGATATAACCTTTATCATTCAATTTCTCATCAATTGCCGCCGTATAGAGCTCAACATCAGGGTGCGCTTTTTCTAACGCCGCGATGCCTTCAGGCGCTGCAACTAAAACGAGAATTTTAAATTGGTTACAGCCGCGCTCCTTGAGCAAATCGATCGTCGCAATCATGGAACCGCCAGTTGCCAGCATTGGGTCAACCACAAGCGCAATTCGCTCCTCAATATTAGAAGCGAGTTTGTTGAAATAAGGGACAGGCTCAAGTGTTTCTTCATCACGATAGATGCCAACAACACTAATCCGCGCACTTGGAATGTGCTCTAAAACGCCGTCCATCATGCCAAGACCAGCACGCAAAATAGGTACTACCGTTACTTTTTTACCTTTGACTTGATCAATTTCAACTGGGCCATTCCAGCCTTCAATCGTCACTTTTTCTGTTTCAAAGTCTGAGGTTGCTTCATAAGTTAGTAGGCTACCCACTTCTGTAGCTAACTCACGAAAACGCTTAGTGCTGATATCCCCTTCCCTCATTAACCCAAGTTTGTGCTTAACTAGAGGGTGTTTAACTTCAACAACTTTCATTTTCATCTCCGACGACATTTAAACAAACCTTCGAATTGTACACACTTTTTATGCTAATTTCAGTGCCAATTATAAACAAAAAAACTGACGCAAACGTTTTCCTTTTTGTTTTAAGCCCTGTTAGAATAGCGCCGTTTTCATATCCAACTTATGACCGAGGACTTCCCCGTGAGCGGTAATAACACTTCTCTTAGTTACAAAGATGCTGGCGTAGATATTGATGCAGGCAATGCACTTGTTGAACGAATTAAAGGCGCCGTCAAACGCACTCGTCGCCCTGAAGTTATGGGTGGCATTGGTGGTTTTGGCGCGCTTTGCGAGCTACCAACCAAATATAAACATCCTGTTTTAGTCTCTGGCACCGATGGAGTTGGCACAAAACTTCGCCTCGCATTGGATATGAATAAGCACGACACCATTGGCATTGACTTGGTTGCAATGTGTGTTAACGATTTGATTGTTCAAGGTGCTGAACCGCTTTTCTTTCTGGACTACTACGCCACGGGCAAATTGGATGTAGATACAGCTGCTGATGTGGTGTCGGGTATTGCCGATGGTTGTGTGCAAGCAGGTTGCGCTTTGATCGGTGGTGAAACCGCTGAAATGCCGGGTATGTACGAAGGTGAAGATTACGATGTCGCTGGCTTTTGTGTCGGTGTGGTTGAAAAAGAAGAGATCATCGATGGCTCAAAAGTAGCAGCAGGTGATGCTCTGATTGCGGTTGGCTCTAGCGGCCCTCACTCAAACGGCTATTCATTAGTTCGCAAGATCCTGGAAGTATCAGGTGCCGACAAAAATGAAGACTTGGCTGGCAAAACGATTGGTGAGCACTTACTGACACCAACCAAGATTTACATCAAATCAGCGCTTAAAATGATCGCCGAGCACGATATTCACGCCATTTCGCACATTACTGGCGGTGGTTTCTGGGAAAACATTCCTCGCGTTCTTCCGCAAGGGACGAAAGCGGTGATTGACGGCAATAGCTGGGAATGGCCAATTATTTTCCAATGGCTGCAAGAAAAAGGGAATGTAACCACTCACGAAATGTACCGCACATTTAACTGTGGTGTAGGACTGATTGTTGCGCTTCCAATGGATCAAGCACAAGCGGCGGTTCAATTACTGCAAGCGGAAGGCGAAAATGCGTGGGTTATCGGTCATATTGCTGAAGCTCAACTCGATGAAGAGCAAGTAGAGATCAAATAACTGATGAAAAGTATTGTTGTTTTAGTTTCAGGAAATGGCACCAACTTACAGGCTATCCTTGATGCGTGTGAAACGAAAATTAAAGATGGCAAAGTAACGGCTGTTTTTTCAAACAAAGCAACTGCTTATGGCTTAGAACGAGCTAAAAAAGCAGATGCGGCGGCGGTGCATATTGACCCAAATGCCTTTGACACGCGAGATGCGTTTGATGCGGTATTGATGGAGAAAATTGACCAATACGCGCCTGACTTAATCATTCTTGCTGGCTACATGCGTATTCTGAGTGGTGAGTTTGTGCGTCACTATTTAGGACGGATGCTCAATATTCATCCTTCTTTACTTCCTAAATATCCTGGGTTGAATACCTACCAACGCGCGATTCACGCGGGTGATGAAGAACATGGCACCAGTGTGCATTTTGTGACTGAACAACTTGATGGTGGCCCAGTCATTCTACAAGCAAAAGTGCCTATTTTTGATGAAGATACCGTTGAGATTCTGACTCAACGTGTCCAAGCTCAAGAGTATCGAATTTACCCACTAGTGGCACAATGGTTCGTTGAAGGACGCTTGGAAATGCGTGAAGGTAAAGCCTATTTAGATGGCCAATTACTTGGCATGCATGGTTATGCTTTCGATGAATAAATCGTATCTCTGAATAGTGCGAAAAAGGTTGCCTCAACAGCAACCTTTTTTATTGTCATCTCAAATACGATTCAAACAGCAGTAAATAGAACAAGCTTAAGAATAAAAAACTTAAATAGGTGCTTGGCAGCCTGGCTTTGCCGCGGCAAACGGAATGTCAGCTAAGGACTGTGCATTGCCATCAACGTATTCGCCATAATGGAAAATCGCATATTCACCTGGCTTCATTCGTTGCCAAGTTTCATTTCCCGTCAGTGGCTGAGTCGCAATCACTGACACAACATCACCAGGCGTTGTTTCTTCTTGGAAGTTAATCTCGACATCTTCATCAAGTAAACTTGCTTTCCCAAAGGGGGCGCGTCGAGTGATCCAGTACAGATGATTCGTGCAATAGGTCACCACAAACTCACCGTCAGAAAGTAGCATATTAAACACACCTTGCTGCTTCAGTTGATCGCAACACTTCGCAACGAATTGAAACATGCTGAGCATATCTTGAGGCGGTTCAGGATAACGCGCTTCTAACTGCTTTAACAACCAACAGAAAGCTTGCTCGCTATCCGTTTCACCAACAGGGCGATAGCGCCCAGTTTCTAGCTGCTGGTGATCCGCCAATTGTCCATTGTGAGCGAACGTCCAATATCTCCCCCACAATTCTCGAGTGAATGGGTGAGTATTTTCCAAATTCACCCCACCCCGATTTGCTTGACGAATATGGCTAACCACTGCCCGACTTTTTATAGGGTAACTCTGCACAAGCTCTGCAATTTTTGACTGAAAGCTAGGGTTAGGGTCTTTAAAGGTGCGAAAACCCTTCCCTTCATAGAAAGTGATTCCCCAACCATCACGATGCGGCCCCGTGTTGCCGCCACGCTGAATCAACCCAGTAAAACTAAAGCAAATATCAGTCGGCACATTGGCACTCATACCGAGCAATTCACACATGGTTTAATGCACTCCCTTTTGCAACCACAAACACATTAAAAGAAAAGAACGGTGTTGAACTTTCTTACGCCATCTCTTTTTCAATCAGTTGGATAACAATGTGGATGATCTTGATATGGATTTCTTGGATACGATCCGCGTAGCCGAAGTGCGGGACACGAATCTCGATATCCGCTAAACCTGCCATTTTCCCACCATCTTTACCGGTCAGTGCAATGGTCTTCATCCCTTTGGCTTGGGCCGCTTCAATCGCTTTCAAAATGTTCCCCGAGTTACCAGAAGTCGATAGGCCAAACAGGACATCGCCTTTTGAGCCCACCGCTTCCACATAGCGAGAGAATACAAAATCGTAACCAAAATCATTGCTAACGCAAGACAAATGGCTTGGATCTGAAATAGCAATACCAGGATAACCCGGACGATTCTCGCGATAGCGCCCCGTTAGCTCTTCAGCAAAGTGCATTGCATCACAGTGGGAACCGCCATTACCGCAAGAGAGCACTTTTCCGCCTTGCTTAAATGAGTCGGCAATCAGTTTTGCGGCGGCCTCAATTTGAGCGATGTTATGCTCATCATTAAGAAATTTGTTTAGCACGTCAGCCGCTTCGGTCAATTCACTTTTAATTAAATCCTGGTACATAGATATATTCTCTTTTTAATCTGTTTACCGATAGGCTCCATCAATCAAGAGCCACTAACAGGCTTGAGTTTACCCAAACCATCCTTTCTGTCGATAGTTCGACTTCAAGAATTGTTGTTTTCTCCCGCTTCCCAGTCCAGAAAGCCCTCTATGGGTTGTTTATTTTGAGGTTTTGCCCTACATGGATCACTTTTTGAACAATACAAGGTTTTACATTTCGTTAATAATTTGATTACACTTAGAACTGGTTAGACCACTTACACAAACGAGACGACTAACAACACTTCCCAATGCACTGACAAAAATCAGCCGCAATGGCGTGAATACAGTCTCAAAGGAATGAAATTATGGACATCTTGCTCTCTATACTTGGTTTTCTCACCGTGTTCGGTGTGTGCCTCTACCACCGAATGTCACTTTTTAGCGCATTAGTTGCGCTAACGGTAACCATGGTAGTTCTTACCCTGCTGGATTACACCGGGGTGATTGGATGGTTGCTGTATTTAGCGGCTATCGCTTTATTAGCCGTTCCCTCTATCCGTCAAAGCGTGATTAGCGAAAAAGCATTAACACTGTTCAAAAAAGTGCTACCTGCAATGTCACAAACCGAAAAAGAGGCATTAGATGCAGGAACCGTTTGGTGGGAAGCTGAACTGTTTAAAGGCAAACCGAACTGGAACAAACTGCACAAAATTGCAGCGCCGACATTAAGTGCACAAGAGCAAGCCTTTATTGATGGACCAGTCAACGAAGTGTGTGCCATGGTTAGCGATTATCAAGTTACGCATGAATTAGCCGACTTACCTCCTGAGGTTTGGCAATATTTAAAAGATCATAAATTCTTCGCCATGATCATTAAAAAACAATACGGCGGCTTGGAATTTTCAGCTTATGCACAATCCATTGTGCTACAAAAGCTAACGGGTGTATCTGGAGTGCTTTCATCCACCGTTGGTGTACCGAACTCTTTAGGCCCGGGCGAACTTTTACAACATTATGGTACTGAAAATCAGAAAAACCATTACCTGCCACGTTTAGCGGAAGGTAAAGAGATTCCCTGTTTTGCATTAACCAGCCCAGAAGCGGGTTCCGATGCAGGTTCAATTCCTGATTTTGGCGTGGTATGTAAAGGGAAATGGGAAGGAAAAGAAGTGTTAGGGATGCGCCTAACGTGGAACAAGCGCTACATCACGCTCGCCCCGGTTGCAACCGTATTAGGCCTAGCATTCAAACTGCGCGATCCTGATGGCTTACTTGGGGATAAAACAGAGCTTGGCATCACTTGTGCGCTCATCCCAACCCACTTAAAAGGAGTTGAAATTGGCAATCGCCACATGCCATTGAACGTTCCATTCCAAAATGGTCCGACACGTGCTAACGACTTATTTGTGCCGCTTGATTTCATTATTGGCGGACCAAGCATGGCAGGACAAGGCTGGCGTATGCTTGTAGAGTGTTTATCGGTTGGACGTGGCATTACGTTACCTTCTAACTCGACGGGCGGAATTAAAACTGCGGCGCTAGCAACAGGAGCTTACGCTCGGATTCGTCGTCAATTTAAGCAACCAATTGGCCATATGGAAGGTGTCGAAGAGCCATTAGCACGTTTAGGTGGTAACGCTTATGTGATGGATGCGGCGAGCAATTTAACCGTAGCTGGTATTGATCTGGGCGAAAAACCCTCGGTCATTTCCGCTATAGTCAAATACCACTGTACCCACCGTGGTCAACGCAGCATTATTGATGCAATGGATATCGTGGGCGGGAAAGGCATTTGTATTGGTCCTGCTAACTTTTTAGCTCGCAGCTACCAAGGTGCACCGATTGCCGTAACCGTCGAAGGGGCCAATATTCTGACTCGCTCAATGATCATCTTTGGTCAAGGCGCTATCCGTTGTCATCCTTATGTTTTAGAAGAAATGAACGCCGCTTATTCACAAGATTCTGATGCCGTTGAGAAATTTGACGCCGCTCTTGCAGGTCACGTCAGCTTCACCATGAGTAATCTTGTGCGCAGTATTTGGTTTGGTGTCACCGATGGTTTGGGTTCATCTGCACCGACTAATGATGCAACCAAACGCTACTACCAACAACTAAACCGTTACAGCGCTAACTTAGCACTGCTTTCTGATATTTCGATGGCTGTATTGGGAGGCTCTCTCAAACGTAAAGAGCGCTTGTCAGCACGCCTTGGCGATATTTTGAGCCAACTCTACCTCAGTTCTGCCACACTTAAGCGTTTTGAAAATGATGGTCGTCCCGTGGAGGATCTTCCTTTGGTTCATTGGGGTCTACAAGACAGTTTGAAGCAGACGGAAGTCGCCATTGATGAATTCTTAGCCAACTTCCCGAATAAAGCGATTGGTAAGGTACTTCGTATATTGTTGATGCCGATTGGTCGAGTACGCAAAGCACCTAGTGATAAATTAGATAGCCAAGTTGCGCAGATCCTGCAAACACCGAGTGAAACTCGTTCACGCATCGGTCGCAACCAATATCTCGCCCCAACGGCGCATAATGCGGCGGGTAAGATTGAACAAGCACTGGACATCATTTTACGTGCAGAGCCTTTGTTCGATAAAGTGTGCAGCGTCACCAATCAACGCCGTCCATTTTTGCGTTTAGATGAAGTGGCCGCCATTGGCTTACAACAAAAAATTCTAACCGAACAAGAAGCACAGCTATTAACGGAAGCTGAGGCTCATCGTTTGTATACCATTAATGTCGATGATTTTGCGCCACAGGAACTGGCCGCAAAGCCTCAATATCCGGCAATAAATGATGTTGCGTAAGTCAATTCATTTAATGTCAAAGGGCGTTTTCAACGCCCTTTTTTATGACTGGAATACAGAATCAAGAGGTTGCCAACTCGGCAACATCCCTTGTTATTTCTTCGGCATATTCAACTGTAATTCGGGTTGCAACGTCTTTTTCGCTTTAATCTTACGCATCACAAACCACGCCAAAAGCCCAATCAATATCGCACCAATATTACCAATAACAATGAACATAATACTGCGACTCGTTGCCTCTGCTCTCATCTGAATAATCAGTTGCTCCTGTTCAAGCTTACGCTGCTGGATTTCTTCTTCCATCTGCAAACGGCGAGTCTCCTCAATGTTGACATCATCAACCACGCTGTAAGTATGCTCAGCAAGCGGGAAGTAAAGTGGACGCTGGCTGGCAAGCTCTGTCGCATACAACTTTCCAGACCAACGATAGTTACCGTTGTCTCCATTGTATGGAATTTCTAAACTTAACTTTAGCGCCTCTTTTTCTGACTGCCCCTCAGTAATAAAGATATCATCATAAATATTCGCATGTTCGACATGGGCAACGATGGAGCCTGGGGCTATCATTCCTTGCTCACCCGAAAAAACAATTTGATGTGGCGCACCATCAACACGAGATTGGATAAAGGTGGTTGAGACTGGAGCTGGGTAAACCAGCACCTCTTGCTCTTGGGCGCGTAAAAACACGCCGTTGCCAGAGGTGATCCTAACGCGATACTTACCCGGCATTGGAGTGATAGGCAGCGCTACAGTGAAAATGCCATCACCAGGACGTTCATCTAAACCACGTCCATCATCAGCAAATTCACCAATAACCTCAGGTAATGGACGCGCCTCTTTAATCAGATCTTCTTCATTTTCAACGTATTTAGTAAAGGTTACTTTTAAGTTGACTCTATCGAGAAAGTCTCTCAACAATAAAGGCTTACCGTCGGAGGTTAATCGCGCGGTAAATTTTATCACTTCACCAAGGTATAAGCGCGTAGGAAACAGATCAGTATCAAGTTGCAGATGAGAAATAAGCTTGATGCTATTTTGTGAGGAAACCTTGCCTATGGCCTGCCAAGGGCCAGGCATTGGCTTATCAATTGAAATGATATCCATTGTGGGTTCTTGATACCAACGCACATTATCGCTATGTTGCCAAGCGTAATATTTCTTGCCATCAGGCCGCACAAGCACCACGGGGTGGGATGACTTTTCGCGATACACAACAAAAGTAATTTGTGAAATGGTTGGATCCACACGGAAACGATTGTCGAGCAGCGACATCGAGGAGGAATTCACCGCAAAAACGCCTGTACTCCACATCAGCGCAATCACTGCTGCCATTATCCTCAACATATTTTCTCCTACTGACGCCAAAGGCAGCTTCCGCTCTTTTCGACTAGATCCAATCTTTCTTGGTGTGCTTGTAATTCATCGGCACAAGCCTGCAAAACCTTTAGCTTTTTCCGACCTGCGACAGCTCGTTTTATTGACTCACCTCCCACACTGCCATCACTGCGCGTTCCGGCACTGAACTGTAACGAGGTTTGCCCGCCAGTCATCAGCAGATAAACGTCCGCTAATATCTCCGCATCGAGCAATGCACCGTGCAAGGTACGATGTGAGTTATCGATACCATAACGATCACAAAGTATATCCAAATTGTTGCGTTTGCCGGGAAAAATACGCTTTGCCATAGCAAGCGTATCGGTCACTTTGCAATACTGCTCCGTCTTACCGATTTTAGCGTCGAGCTTGCGAAACTCGTAATCCATAAAACCGACGTCGAAGGGAGCGTTGTGCGCCACCAGCTCAGCCCCCTTGATGAAATCTAAAAACTCTTGATGCACATCGCGATATTGCGGTTTGTCCATCAAAAACTCATCGGTAATACCGTGGATTTCGATCGCTTCTAACTGAATCTCACGATCGGGTTTCAGGTAGACATGGAAGTGGCGGCCTGTCAGCTTGCGGTTGATAATTTCTACGGCACCGATTTCAACAATGCGGTGTCCTTCATAGTGAGGGCCGCCTTCACGGTTCATACCCGTGGTTTCCGTATCGAGAACGACGATACGTTGGGATTGGGAATTGCTGCTAGTATTCATAAGGATATGTATGTCAGACTATGCCAATAATGTGCGTAACCTAATAGTATCAAATCATGACAAAACAGGTGGAAATTTTCACTGATGGATCTTGCTTAGGTAATCCTGGCCCGGGTGGTTATGGGGTTGTCCTTCGTTACAAAGAAACCGAAAAAACGTTAGCCAAAGGCTACCGACTCACCACTAACAACCGAATGGAAATGTTAGCGGCCGTGGTTGCACTGCAAACACTGAAAGAGCCATGTAATGTTATTCTCACCACAGACAGCCAATACGTTCGTCAAGGTATTACTCAGTGGATCCACAACTGGAAAAAACGCGGTTGGAAAACATCGGATAAAAAACCAGTGAAGAATGCCGATTTATGGCAAGCACTCGATAAAGAAAGCGCCCGCCATACCATTGACTGGCGCTGGGTGAAAGGCCATGCGGGTCATCGTGAAAATGAAATGTGCGATGAATTAGCACGCAATGCAGCAGAAAACCCAACCGAAGACGATATTGGGTATCAAGCATCCGAATAAGGGTCACAGGCCTTATCTTGGTTCTGAGTTGATAAACGGTAGTTCAGGCTAACTGGCGAAAGACGCCGTTTAAAACGCCAATGAGGTTTAATCGGTTTCAAGGGATAAGTACGTTTGCGCGCTACGATGAAATACAGGCTACCAAATGGAGCGGCCCAGTCGCCAATACCATTTTCCAACCACGCCCACATGGGTTGATATTTTTGCATCGGAAAAAGGGCATATTGGTCACAGTCAATCACTTGATAGTTCAAGACACTCAGCCAGTCCTTAATCCGGTTAGCGGTAAACATACGACCGCTCCAAGGTAAGTTATGTTTTCGCCAAGGCATCAAACTTGCGATCCCCGTAAAACTGATTGGATTAAACCCCGTAATAATGATGTAGCCATCATCCATCATCACGCGATCAACTTCGCGTAAGATACGGTGCGGATCGCCACAATAATCCAGTTGGTGCGCTAAAATAGCCACATCAAAACTCTTTTCAAGAAAAGGCAGTTCGTAGCTATCGGCAATCACCGTATGGAGTGGGTTTTCAATATCAAGATGAACTTGGTGTTGAATATTGCAGTTGCAACTGGCAAGCTCACAACTCAAACCACCGAGCTTAAGCATATGATAGCCAAATAATTTAGAGCACCATTCATCAAGCCGAGTCTGAATAGAATCACTAACCCACTGGCCATTTTTAAGTTGGGACCAAGAATGAGGCTTATCTAATTTTTTTTCGCTACGCGCTGGCTTCATCGATAACCTATTTCACCTCGGTGATTGGAGATACTCATGTTACAGATCAAAAGCATACCCGCATTTAATGATAATTACATCTGGCTGATCCAAAATAGCGATCAGCGTTGTGCTGTGGTCGATCCCGGTGATGCAGCACCAGTGCTTGAGTACCTCTCGAAGCATCAATTAACGCTCGAAGCAATATTAATTACCCACCATCACCATGATCACATTGGTGGTGTTGCAGAACTGGTTCGCCAGTTTCCCAGCATTAACGTTGTTGGTCCCGCTCATGAACCTATTCCTACCTTAACGCACGCGGTTGAAGCTGGCGATCAGCTAGAACTGTTCAATGAAATCTTTATGGTGCTTGATCTCGCAGGACACACAAAAGGCCACATAGGCTATCTCGGTGACAATAAACTGTTTTGTGGAGATGTACTGTTCTCCGCAGGGTGTGGCCGTGTTTTTGAGGGCACAATGGAGCAAATGTTTACGTCACTGTGTAAACTTGCCGCATTGCCAGAAGAGACTGAGGTCTATTGCGCGCACGAATATACCGCAAGTAACGTCGCATTTGCTTTAGCCGTTGAGCCCGATAATGACCAACTTCAACAGTATCGAGATACCGTCAATCGGCTCCGAGCCCAGCAGAAATCGACATTACCGACCACGATCCGCCAAGAAAAATGGATCAATCCATTTTTGCGGACCCAGCAAGAGAGTGTGATGAAATCCGTCGCGAATCGTACTCAACAAACCGATCCTCTATCAATTTTTACCGCGTTACGTGAGTGGAAGAACGAATTTTGACGATTTGCTGCTTGTCATAGCAATAAAGTGCCAAGTATTATCAGCAGCCATTAAGTCAAAGGGCTGAGATAGATGCGATTTCAATTTAGCTGGGTGATGGTGCTCTTGTTAGCGGGGTGCCAAATCACTCAGCCAACAGACCAAACAACAGCGCCAAATGCCAAAGAGGCAAATAGCCCTCAGATTCAGACACAAAAAGAGATGGCTAAACAAAAGTCGTCATCTGCAAAAAAGACAACGCCGAAAGTGATCACGCCACAAGAGCAAGCGGACGTATGGCAGCGCATCGCAATGCAGTTGTCGATGGATATCCCAGATCATAAATCAGTGAATTATTATCGAACTTGGTATCTTAAACACCCTAATCACCTGCAAACTGTTGCCGAGCGAGCAAAGCCATTTCTTTACCTTATCACTGAGAAAATTGAGCAGCGCGGCTTACCACTTGAGTTAGCACTCTTACCCATTGTTGAAAGCTCGTTTGATGCCTTTGCCTACTCACACGGTAGCGCAGCGGGGCTGTGGCAATTTGTGCCGAGTACGGGAGAGATGTATGGCCTAGAGCAAAATTTTTGGTATGACGGAAGACGAGATGTAGACGCCGCCACCAATGCGGCTTTGGATTACCTCACTGCATTAAATAAGCGTTTTGATGGTGATTGGAGCCATGCGATTGCCGCCTATAACAGCGGTGGTGGGCGGATCTCTAGCGCGATTCGTAAAAATCACAAGGCAGGTAAACCAACCGACTTTTTCTCACTCGACTTACCCGATGAAACCACAGGCTACGTCCCTAAATTACTCGCACTGGCCGATATTGTTGCCAATCAAGAAAAATATGGCATTGAAATCCCAGCGATTGCTAACAAACCAGTGTTAACGTTAGTCGACCCTCAAGAACAGCTTGATCTTGCCATTGCCGCCAATTACGCCGGAATGAGCGTGAAAGAGTTGCAAAGTTACAACCCAGCTTACAATCAATGGGCGACCTCGCCGACGGGACCTCATCAACTGCTTATCCCAGTAGATAAAGTGGAACGCTTTGCTCAGAAAGTTGAAGAGAATCGCGGTAAGGGGATGAAGCTAGTGCGCTATAAGGTAAAATCCGGCGATAGCTTGAGTGTGATTGCTCAACAGCACAATACCACCAGCAAAGTGATTCAGACGGCCAACAATCTCAATGGCAACGTCATTCGCGTTGGACAGTATTTAATGATCCCAACATCCGTAAAAGACGAAAAAGCATACGCACTCAGTGCCAGTAACCGCTTGGCAAAAACGCAAGCGATGGCCCGTGGTCAGTATAAGCTGTCTCATACGGTAGCCAAAGGTGATAGCTTATGGAGCATTGCCAAACAGCACAATGTTTCCCATCAGTCCTTAGCAAAATGGAACGGTATGGGGCCAAGAGACACGTTGAAGATTGGCCAAAAACTGGTCATTTGGAAAAATAGCAGTGAGGGTGCCATCATTCGCACCGTCTTTTATCAAGTGCGTAGCGGCGATACACTCAGCGCCATCGCTAATAAGTTTAAAGTCAAAAGCCTCGACATTGTAAAATGGAACGAGCTTGCAAACCAAAAGTACTTAAAGCCGGGTCAAAAACTCAAGCTCTACGTCGATGTCACTAAGGTCAGTGTATGAATCCTTCCAGTAACCCGTTAATCATGTTGGTGGATATTTTCCGTTCCCCCACGTCTTGTTTTTTAGCCCTTTATCAACGCGGCATGTGGGGTTGGCAACCTTATCTCTTTTTAATCCTGAGTCCCTTTCTATTTTGGGGGGCTTATTTTGACGTGGTTAACCTTGAATGGTTAAAAGCTGGGCTCTCGGCGCAGTTGGCTATGATCAACCCCGCTCAGCTTGAAATGTTAGATGCCAACACCTTGATGGCCAGCGAAATTATCAGCGATGTGGTAGGCCGCACGCTAACGATTTTCATGTTGGCATTGTGGTTCAATTTGGCGACCAAGCAGAGCCAACATCAGCACGGTTTCTGGCGTTGGTTTGCCGCAAGTGCTGTCATCACTTTCCCAGCCGTGTTGGGCGATCTCGCCAGTTACGCGAGCTTATTACTCAAACATGGCCACGTGATGACTTACGCTGCTGATCTTAACAGTTTAAATGGCCTAATTAAGTTGCCACTGACTAATGATTGGTCTCAATTTGCCAGCTCCTTCCCACTACTTTTGCCTTGGTACATCGTACTTGGCTACGCGGCGGTGGGCGCATGGACAGAGCTGGAACGCGGCCAAGCTCTGGTGATTTCGGCGCTGCCTTGGATTGGCTATTACCTGATTTGGGCGCTGTACATCGCCATCAGTTAGAAAGTGGTTATAAACTAAAACTCGCCAATAGTGGGTTATGATCAGAAGCGTCCGTTACGGGCGCTTTTGCATTGAGCAGTGTTAAACCACGATAAAAAAGATGATCAAGCACCAAGCCCGTCACAAACTGAACACGGTGATCGGGTTCGAACAACACTTCCTTCAAACCCACACGATTTAATGCAGTGGTTAATGTGTCCATTCTTGCTTGACTCCAGCTATTAAAATCGCCACCGACAATCACCGGCCCTTGATGTGTTTTTAATTGAACGAGTAACGCTTCCAGCTGATTGGTATACTCTTGCGTTCCATAGGTAAAGTTCACTGCATGCAGGTTTACAACCGCCAGAGTCTGACCATCACTTAAACGATACAGGGCGTAAATCGCCGATTTGGGTAAGCGCAACCAAGGCTCTAATTCGGTGTAAGCACACGCTAATACTGGCATCTGCCTGCCAAGATTTAACACTCCGGCTGATTCACCAAAAATACGAAAAGCATCCGCTTGTGCCCCCCCCCACTGCTTTTGGCTGATCCACTCTTTCAATGACAAGGTCATGCTCGCTTCTTGTAGCAACACCAATTGGGCATCTTGGCTGAATTTATCCAGCTCACTTTGCCATGTTTCTCTATTTTGTTTATAGATATTCCAAACCAGTACATTAAGCTGACCACGCACATCAATTGCGCGAGCGTTTGGATTATCGTAACAAATCAGTGGAGATGAAGCGTTTTTCCCATCAATAGTCAACAATTGCGGCGTTGAAGGAATAGTAAAAATAGAGAAAAAACTAACCACAGCCGCGGTAATCAGCAACAGCGGCAAAACAAGCAGATATTTTCTTTTCATAACGTTCAACAAAATTGGTAGGGATGTATTAATAAAGAGACAAAAAAGGAGCCATTGGCTCCCTTCTTCTCGGTGTACAGCTAAATAGCGTCTTCGTCTTCTTCACCGGTACGAATTCGTACCACTCGTTCAATATTGGTAATGAAAATTTTACCATCACCAATTTTTCCCGTTTGCGCCGTCTCAATAATGGTGTCAACGCAGCGATCAGCGACATCGTCAGTCACCACAATTTCAAGCTTCACTTTAGGTAAGAAATCCACCATGTACTCAGCGCCACGGTACAATTCAGTATGCCCTTTCTGACGACCAAATCCTTTTACTTCAGAAACTGTCATACCCGTGATCCCGACTTCAGCTAACGCTTCGCGGACGTCATCAAGTTTAAATGGCTTAATAATGGCTTCGATTTTTTTCATGTTCATCCCTTACACTTTCGTCAATTGGTGGCATTATCTGCTAGCAAAAAAAAACAATCAATAAAAAGCCCAAGCAACGCTTGGGCTGATTGAAACCCGTTCACTGTCATTTACTTAAGACTTGCGAAATAGGCCGCTAAGTTTTCAATATCGGCATCACTGAGCATTGCCGCTTGCGCTTGCATTACGACGGCTAAACCACCATTACGCTCTTTATTCTTGTAGGCTTTAACTGATGAGATAAGGTATTGCTCATTTTGCCCTTTTAGATTTGGGTATCCCGGAATAAGGGCAATCCCGTCTGCGCCGTGACACGCCGCGCAGATAGCCGCTTTGGCTTGCCCTGCGGCTGGGTCTCCAGCAAACGCGCTTCCCGCTAACAACGTTAAACCCATAACTATTCCAATCGCGACTTTTTTCATTGCTCCACCTTTATGTCCATATTCATTGTATGTTTTATACGAATTTTGCATGAAAAGCGTTCATTTGTCCCAGATGAGTTCACAATCTTGCCCACTGAAGTCACGATCAACAAATAAATTTGCAATCGCAACCACTTGATTCCGATGCATCAATATTGGCGTTCTTCGTCGTAGCCAACTGGGCACGCCATACTCTTGGAACAATTTTTTTAGCTTTCGACTTCCCACTCGTCCGACGGGGCATGCTGCCAGCCCTTCAGGATTAAACGTAACGCTTAATTGATGGCAATCATCAGGCAAGGCTATTCCCTTGCTACCACCATGAGACGATAACCTCAGATTTCCTAGTCCATCAGGCAAGGTTAATGATTGATCGGGCATAATCATCGCCTGCCAATCTGAAATGTCTTGATAAGTTTGGATGCAATATAGCTTTTGGTCAAAGCGGCGGATCTCACTTTGCCCTAGTTTAAGCCGAGGATTCGCATCAATACGCGCAGACGCCACTTGTTGCCAAATCATCGCTAAATGTTCTTGAGTCGGCATTGGCTCCCCCAATTGAGCAAGCCACATTCTTAGCAATTGATAGCGTGCTAATTCGCTGCGATGAGAAAGCGCGGTAATTGATAAACTGCCATCAGTCATCTTTGCCTCTTGCATTGCCTCTTGTAGCAGCTCTTCAAGCAACACCTGCTGCTGAGCACACAATGTCGCACTACGAGCAACCGCTTGGTGAATATGCGGCCAGCGCTGCGTAAGAACTGGCGTGATGTGATGGCGGATAAAATTACGATCAAAACGGGTATCTTGGTTACTTTCGTCCTCGACCCAATCCAAATTCTGGGTTACGGCAAAGCTTTCGATCTGTACGCGAGTCGCCGCAAGCAAAGGACGGACGATTTTCCCCGCGCCAAATGGCATCGCTTGTGCCATCGAAGAGAGTCCTTTGGGTCCACTACCACGCTTTAACGCGAGCAAAAATGTCTCGATCTGATCATCGCTATGCTGTCCAGTTAGCAACAAATCGTCAGTGTTAATGTATTTCGCTAAAACTTGGTAACGCGCCGTACGCGCCAATGACTCCACACTTTCACCGCTAGCGGTATCGAGTTGCACCCGTTCAATAAAAAAAGGGATCGCGGCGTGTTGGGCCCAGCGCTGGCACTGTTTGGCCCACTCATCGGCATGTTGACTTAATCCATGATGAACATAAACAGCACAGCACTCACAGGAGGTTTCGTCACGATATTGCGCCAATAGTTCAAGCATCACCCGCGAGTCCATGCCACCACTAAAACCCAAGACTAATTGGCTGCTTGCTAAGCGATGACGATTGATAACGTGTGAAAATAGCGAATAAAGTTCAGACATGGGTTTTCAGCGCTAAGAGGAATTGATGCCAGTTTACCTTGAAACGCGCCAAGCAAACCAGTCCTGAAATCGGGCCGATAAAAAAGGGCTGGACAGAATCCAACCCTTTTTATTTATTGTTCGCTCTGCTGTTTAGCAGTAGCCGTAGTTCATCAAACGTTGATAACGACGAGCCAATAATGCTTCTTCATTCAACGGCTCTAAATCAGCAAGCTGTTTTAGCAGTGTTGCTTTCATATTGGCGGCCATTTGTATTGGATCGCGATGCGCGCCACCTAATGGTTCTTCGATAATTTCATCAATCAGCTCAAGCTCTTTTAAGCGAGGAGCGACTAAGCCCATCGCTTCAGCCGCTTGCGGTGCTTTATCTGAATCTCGCCACAAGATTGAAGCGCATCCTTCTGGCGAAATTACCGCATAAGTGGAATATTGCAGCATGTTCACGTAGTCACCCACGCCAATCGCTAAAGCGCCACCAGAGCCACCTTCACCGACAACATTACAAATAACTGGCACTTTCAAGCCTGACATCACTTTTAGGTTTGTAGCAATCGCTTCAGATTGGCCACGTTCTTCAGCGCCAACACCAGGATAAGCACCTGCGGTATCAATGAAGGTAATAATAGGCATGCCAAAACGTTCAGCCATTTTCATCAAACGTAGCGCTTTGCGATAGCCTTCTGGTTTTGGCATTCCGAAGTTACGTCTTACTTTCTCTCTCGTTTCACGTCCTTTTTGGTGACCAATCACCATCACCGGACGTCCTTCTAAACGAGCAATGCCGCCGACAATCGCTTTGTCATCAGCAAAAGCGCGATCACCAGCCAACTCGTCAAACTCAGTGAAGACATGGTTGATGTAATCAAGCGTGTAAGGGCGTTGTGGATGGCGTGCCAATTGAGCCACTTGCCATGCCCCTAAATCACCAAAGATTTTCTTCTTAAGCTCTAAGCTTTTCTTTTCTAGCTGTTCGATCTCTTTGTCGAGATCAACGGACTTATCACCACCATGGCGAGACACGTCGCGTAGCGCCTGAATTTTAGCCTCAAGTTCAGCAATTGGTTTTTCAAATTCTAGAAAATTTAGGCTCATCTACCGATCCTTTTATACTCAGCGTTCAACATATTTGACGCCAAATTTTAGTTAAATTCGAGTTCTACCTGATCTTTGCCAAGTAGCTGTTTCAATTCGTCTAACAATGTATCACTTGGGGTTACACGCCACTGCGTACCAAGAGTGAGTCGCACTCTCGCCTCTGCGCGTTGGTAGTATACATTGACAGGTATAGTCCCTGCTCGGTGAGGCTCTAAGATCTGACTAAAGCGCTCAAAAAACTGGCTGTCTATCTGTGATTGTTCAATCGATATCGACAAGCCACGGGCATATTTTTCACGCGCACTGCCCAAGTCCATGACTTCGCGCGCCGACATTTTAAGGCCACCATTGAAGTCATCAAAGCTGACCTGTCCAGAAATCACTAAAATTCTATCTTTTTCTAACAGCTCTGCATACCGCTCTAACGCATCAGAGAATAACATCACTTCCATACGTCCTGAACGATCATCTAACGTCATGATACCAATCCGCGTGCCACGCTTGGTGGTCATGACTTTAGCAGCAATCACTAACCCCGCTAAAGTGACGGATTGATCGCGTCGCGTTGGCGTGGCATCTTTTAGTCGACAACTGGTGTACTTCGCAAGTTCCTTAATATGTGCGTTTATTGGATGCCCGGTCAAATAAAGGCCCAATGTATCGCGCTCACCTTCAAGCCAAACTTTCTCAGGCCACTCGGGGACTTGCGTATATTTATGTTCTACTTCTTCTGGCGCATCAGTCAATACACCAAACATATCAACCTGACCAAAGGCTTCAGCTTGGTGGAATTGGCTGGCCGCTTTCACAGCATCATTTAATGAGGCCATCATTGCAGCACGGTGTGGGCCTAAACGATCCAAAGCACCCGCATAAATAAGCTTTTCAATCACACGCTTATTGACTTTTTTCAAATCAATTCTGGCGCAAAAATCAAACAAATCTTTAAAATAGCCGCCTGCTGTGCGCGCTTCTAAAATCGCTTCAATCGGCCCTTCACCCACACCTTTGATCGCGCCAATACCATAGACAATCGCGCCATTTTCATCGACGTTAAAGCGGTACAAGCCGGCGTTAATATCCGGTGGTAACACTTTAAGATTCATGCGTAAACATTCATCCACTAAGCCAACTACCTTTTCGGTGTTGTCCATGTCGGCCGTCATTACTGCCGCCATAAATTCGGCTGGGTAGTGGGTTTTTAACCATAAGGTTTGATAAGAAACCAGAGCATAAGCCGCAGAGTGCGATTTGTTAAACCCGTAACCGGCGAATTTTTCTACTAAGTCGAAGATTTTCATCGACAATTCGCCATCCACGCCGTTTTTTATCGAACCTTCTTCAAAAATCGCCCGCTGCTTGGCCATCTCTTCTGGCTTTTTCTTACCCATCGCACGGCGCAGCATATCCGCGCCGCCTAATGTGTATCCGGCTAGGACTTGGGCGATCTGCATCACTTGCTCTTGGTACAAGATGATGCCGTAGGTTGGGTCTAGAATTTCTTTTAATGACTCATGTTGCCATTTTTCATCTGGGTAGGAGATCGCCTCTCGGCCATGTTTACGGTCGATAAAGTTATCCACCATACCCGATTGCAAAGGCCCAGGGCGAAACAGGGCCACTAGTGCAATGATATCTTCGAAGCAGTCTGGCTGGAGACGTTTGATCAGATCTTTCATGCCGCGCGATTCTAACTGGAATACCGCGGTGGTTTCAGAATTTTGCAATACACGAAATGAAACTGGGTCTTCTAACGGGATAGCTTCAATACGAACGGGCTCTTTACCTTCTCGTTGTAAGCGCGGGTTAATCAGCCCTAGTGCCCAATCGATAATGGTTAAGGTACGTAGACCTAAGAAGTCAAACTTGACCAAGCCTGCGGTTTCAACATCGTTCTTGTCAAATTGAGTGACGGGGAAATGCCCTTCAGCATCCGCATAAATCGGCGAAAAGTCGGTAATTGTGGTTGGGGAGATCACCACCCCGCCCGCATGCTTACCGGCGTTACGCGTGCAACCTTCTAGAATTCGGCACTTATCAATCAGCTCTTTGACGTCTTCGTCATTGTTGTACAGCTCAGGTAACGCAGGTTCAGCCTTAAACGCCTTTTCGAGTGTCATTCCTGGATCTAGTGGAATAAGCTTTGAAATGCGGTCGACAAATCCAAACGGATGACCAAGCACGCGTCCCACGTCACGAATGACCGCTTTGGCAGCCATAGTACCAAAGGTGATGATCTGTGATACCGCATCACGACCATACATTTCAGCAACGTGATCAATAACTTGGTCACGTTTATCCATACAGAAATCGACGTCAAAATCGGGCATTGATACCCGTTCTGGGTTCAAGAAACGTTCGAAAAGTAAATCATATTGTAGTGGATCTAAATCGGTGATTTTGAGCGCGTAAGCCACCAATGAACCCGCACCCGATCCGCGCCCCGGTCCCACCGGAATATCGTTATCTTTTGACCACTGGATGAACTCCATCACAATCAAGAAATAACCGGGGAACCCCATGTTATTAATCACTTCGAGCTCTATTTGCAGCCGTTCATCATATTCAGGGCGACGTTGTGCGCGAACATCAGGATCGGGGAACAGAAATTCAAGACGCTCTTCAAGGCCTTCTTGTGATTTCATCACCAAGTATTCGGTTTCTTTCATTCCTTCCGTTGGGAAGGCGGGCAAGAAATATTCCCCTAAACGGACGGTAACATTACACCGTTTGGCAATCTCAACACTGTTTTGCAGCGCTTCAGGAATGTCGGCAAACAGCTCACACATTTCCGCTTCGGTGCGCAAATATTGCTGTGGGCTGTAATTTTTTGGCCGACGAGGATCTTCCATGGTGTAGCCATCATGAATCGCTACTCGAATTTCATGCGCTTCAAAAAACTCTTCGCTGAGAAACACCACTTCATTGGTTGCAACGACGGGCAGATCGTTATTTTCAGCTAATTCTAGAGCAAAGTGCAGATAGCTCTCTTCGTCGGCTCGCCCTGTGCGAGTCAATTCAAGGTAAAAACGATCGACAAAATGAGTTTGATAAAACTCGACACATTTATCGACTAACGCCTGATTACCTTTAAGCAGTGCTTTGCCTATTTCACCACTTTTTCCACCCGAAAGCACAATCAAGCCTTCGGCATATTTCACTAGCCACGCTTTATCAATCACAGGTAGGTGTTGCACATGACCGCGTAGATAAGCATCGGAGATCAGTAAGGTCAGATTTTTATAACCAACATTATCACTCGCTAGAACCGTCAGCTTGGTGAGCTCATCACCAAACTCCTCGGATTGCATGACAAAATCTGCACCGATAATCGGCTTTACCCCACAGTTATGAGCGGTACCATAAAATTTGACCAAACCACATAAGTTCGTGAAGTCGGTCAACGCTACGGCAGGCATCCCCATCTCGGCCACTTTTTTCACAAGCGGTGGCACTTTGGACAAGCCATCGATCATAGAAAAGTCGCTGTGGACACGAAGGTGGACAAACTTTGGTTCTGGCATGCAATAAAATCCTAGATGCTAGGTTTGGTACAAGATTTGGCGGTTATTCTACGCGAATCTGCTCGTGGCTGACACCCGCAATTAGTCAATTCCCAGCACGCGTTTCACTGGCTTAAAGCTTTTACGGTGCTCTGCGATGACGCCATGTTGTTCGATCGCGGCAAAATGCGCTTTAGTTGGATAGCCCTTATGTTGAGCAAAGCCAAATTGTGGGTACAATTTATCGAGCGCTTCCATCTCTTTATCGCGTACCACTTTAGCAATGATTGAGGCGGCGCTGATTTGCGCCACACGCATATCACCCTTGACGACTGCGATACCATGCATCGGTAATTGTGGGACACGGTTGCCATCAATTAAAGCCAAATCAGGTTGAATCGCTAGACCTGCAATCGCGCGTTGCATCGCCACCATAGTCGCTTGAAGAATATTAAGCTCATCAATTTCAGCTGGTGAACAGCGGCCAACAGACCAAGCGAGCGCCTTTTGTTGAATTTCAGGAAAAAGCGCTAGGCGTTTTTTTTCTGATAACTTTTTCGAGTCGGCTAAAACTTCAATCGGATTATTCGGATCCAAGATTACCGCGGCAGTCACTACGTCGCCCACTAATGGACCTCGGCCAACTTCATCCACTCCTGCAATCAAAACGTAGCCCTTAGGGTATTCAAAAGGAGTCAGTGTTTGTTCTGCCATCTCGTCTATTTTCCTCTCGTTATTTTTCAATCGCTCTTTTTAATCGTTAATGGTTTGGTTAATGGTTAATCAAGCTTAAAACCGCTTTGGCGGCTTGTTGATCCGCACCTTTGCGGATCCAGTGATGCATTTCAGTAAAACGTTCAATTAAAGAGGAATTATCACGGCTGAGCATGCTATCGACCGCAGGAAACAGATGTTGCGGGTCGCATTCATCAAGAATGAACTCAGGAACCAGTTCTTCTCCGGCTAAAATATTGGGTAGTGAAACAAATTCGGTTATCGCAAGCTTCTGAACCAACCATCCGGTGAGCCAGTTCACTTTGTATCCCACCACCATCGGCCGTTTGAGCAACATGCATTCCAGTGCGACTGTGCCAGAGGCAAGCAGCACAGCATCTGCGGCCGTGATAACATTGCGCGCGGTGTCTTCAATAATAACAAAATCGAGCTCTGGGGCGATCTCCTGCCAAATGGTTTCAAACTGCTGTTTACGTTTAGGATTGACGGCGGCTACCACAAAACCAATATCAGGGTATTTCTGTTTGATTTGTCGACATGTTTCAATAAATGGCTTGGCAATTAAACCGACTTCTCCCCCTCGGCTACCGGGCAGCACAGCCAGCCACTGTTTATCTGTCTCTAATTTCAACAGTTCACGAGCGGCGATTTTATCGGGTTGCAGTGGAATGGCATCGGCCAGTGTGTGGCCGACAAATTCGCACGCAACCTGATACTTGTCGTAAAACGCTTTTTCAAACGGAAGAAATGCCAGCACTAGATCGGTCGCCGCATCGATTTTAAAAATACGTTTGGGACGCCATGCCCATACAGATGGGCTCACATAGTGGACGGTTTTGATGCCCGCTTTTTTGAGATCAAGCTCTAGTCGTAAATTAAAATCTGGTGCATCAATACCAACAAACACATCCGGCGGATTGGCTTTAAAATACTTCACCAACTGCGCTTTAACTTTCAGTAAACGTGGTAAGCGGCCAAGCACCTCAACCAGACCCATCACGGCTAGCTCTTCCATATCAAATAAAGATTCACAACCTTGAGCAATCATTTTAGGGCCGCCAATACCGACAAATTGTGCATTGGGGTATTGCTGCTTGATGGCTTGAATGAAGCCTTCTCCTAATGTATCGCCAGAAAGCTCTCCGGCAACAATACCGATTCTTAGGGGGTTTTCATGTGAGTGCATATCGTTTCCTAACAGAATCCGCTCAGCCGTTATGCGGCGTCAAAAAGACAAAAGATCGCTAAACAAGTAGCGATCTTCGGATATTAATCAAAACTCAGTGGTGAACTAACGAATAATGCCACGCTCAGTTTTTTCTAGTAAATCAGTAAAACGCTGAATCGATGGGTACTCTTTCGCCATCTCAACCAATATAGGTAAGACCTCTGCTTGCGTTTTACCTGATCGGTAAATCTCTTTATACGCTTTTTGTAGCGCGCGAATTTCGGCTTTTTCAAAACCATTTCGCTTCAAACCAACAAGGTTAAGGCCAAATGGTGAAGCATGGTTACCTTGTGCTAACACGTAAGCAGGGACATCTTGCACAACAGCAGAACAACCACCGATATAGGCATAAGCACCAACGCTACAGAAAGGATGAATCGCCGACAACGCCATAACACCAGCATAGTCACCGACCGTCACATGGCCGCCAAGAATTGCGTTGTTACCAATGTGCGTATGATTACCAACAATCACATCGTGCGCAATATGGGCATTCACACACAATAGGTTGTCGTTGCCAACAACTGTTTGTGTTTTATCTTGCATAGTACCACGGTGAATTTGCACCGCTTCACGAATAACATTGCGATCACCAATGACAACTCGCGTATCTTCACCACCATACTTCTTATCTTGGTTCTCTTCGCCAATGACGGCGTGAGGGAAAATACGGTTCTCTTCACCAATGACGGTGTTTCCTTTGATGACCACATGCGACATCACTTCCGTACCTTGGCCAATACTTACCCCAGAGGTGATGTAAGTAAATGGACCAACGGTGACGTTAGCTCCGATGGTAGCGCCATCTTCAACCACCGCACTTGGGTGGATTTGTGCAGTTTCATGAATCATATTAAAACTCTCTACGAGCACATTTCATTTCAGCTGAACACACAACCTCACCATCAACTTTCGCTACGCCATTAAACAACGCAATACCACGACGCTCTTTAATGAACTGCACTTCGATGATCAGTTGGTCGCCAGGACCTACAGGCTTACGAAACTTCGCATTATCAATACTAGCAAAGTAATACAATTCGTTATCTTTCGGTGCACCAAAGGTTTTGAATGCTAGTAGGCCCGTTGCTTGTGCCATTGCTTCTAAAATCAGTACACCTGGAAAAATAGGTAACTGCGGAAAATGACCAGTGAACTGAGGTTCATTAACTGACACATTTTTCAAGCCAACAAGGTATTTGCCTTCTTCAAAGTCAATTACACGGTCAATCAACAGAAATGGGTAACGGTGAGGAAGCAGCCTCTGAATTTCAGTGATGTGCATCGTTTTCGTTTCAGTCGTCAAAGTCATATTCCTATACAGTAAAACTTTCAAAAATTATTTGGCATTATAGACGAAAAAGACTCGCAATTGGCGAGCCTAATCGGGAAAAAGTAGAATTAGGATTCCGCTTCCTGCTCTAAGTACTTTTCAAGTGCTTTAAGTCGCTTGTGCATATCTTCGATACGGTGAACGCGAGCGGCAGTTTTACGCCATTCTTTGTTCGGTTGCAACGGAATACCAGAAGAGAACATGCCTTTCTCGGTGATGCTGCGCATCACCATTCCCATGCCAGTAATGGTGACCCCATCGACAATCTCGATATGGCCATTGATGACAGTACCACCACCAATAATGCAATATTTGCCTATGTGGGTGCTGCCAGCAATGATGGTACCGCCAGCAATTGCAGTGCCGTAGCCAATACAGACGTTATGTGCAATCTGTAATTGGTTATCGAGAATGACGTTATCTTCAATCACAGTGTCATCTAATGCGCCACGATCAATTGTCGTGCAGGCACCGATTTCAACTCGATTACCGATCCGGACTGTGCCAATTTGCGGAATTTTAATCCACTCACCTTTCTCATTGGCATAGCCAAAACCATCAGAACCAATCACGGCACCTGACTGAATAAGGCACGCCGAGCCAATTTCCACTTCGTGGTAAACGCTGACATTTGCCCACAACTGGGTGTTAGCGCCAATTTTGGCGTTTTTACCGATGAAACAGCCAGCACCAATGGCGACGTTATCGCCCAGTTGCACGCCCGTCTCAATGACCGCGTTTGCACCAATAGAAACGTTCTGCCCTAGCTGGGCATCCGGTGCAACAACCGCAGAAGAGCTGATATCACTCGCAGGTCGCGGTGTCGTGTCCAGCGCTTGCGCCACCTTTGCAAAAGCAACGTATGGATCAGCGACGACCAATACATTGGTTGTACACAATTCACGTTCACTAGCCTTGACCATAATCACCGTTGCGCGGCATTGACCAAGGTGTTTGTTATATTTGGGATTAGAGAGGAAAGTTACGTAACCTTCCTGCGCCTTATCCATAGGTGCGACAGCGGAAACTGTCGCAGAGCCATCACCAAACAGCTCTCCCCCGGTGATGGTTGCCAATTCGGCTAAAGTCAGTTTTGCCATAATAATATTATTTTAGTTGTTTAATTACTTTCTCTGATAGGTTGTAGTCCGGCTTACCATATTGCATAGCTTGCACGTCAACAACGATGTCATAACCTTCTTTTTCCGCAACTTTCTTCACAGCGTCTTGAATCACCATGAAGAGTTTTTGCTTCTCTTCACTCTCACGACGCGCTGAGGCTTGCTCTAACGCTTGCGCTTTGATTTTGTACTTGCTGTCTAATTGACCAATTTCAATACGCAGCTTCTCGATCTCATCTTGACCTAGCAGTTCGCCATCACGTTTAAGTTTTTCAATTTTGGTTTTTGCTTCAGCTTGAATTGACTGTAGCTCTGCCCCTTTATCTTTAAACTCTTCTTGTAATTTTTGCAGCACAACTTCTCGTTGAGGTAATGCTTGGAATACTTGCGCGGTATTAATGTAACCTACTTTCTGCGCCGCCTCAGCGGCTTGCGCAAAAAATGATGAACTCAGTACAACTAGGCCCAATCCTGCCGCTTGAATCGCTTTTTTCAAAATACTTTCCTCTAATTAGAATGTTCTGCCGATCGTGAAAGTGAAGAACTCTTCATTATCACCTTCATAAATTTTAATAGGTTTGGCAATTGAAAATACCAATGGCCCCATAGGTGACATCCACTGTAGTGCCGCACCATAAGAGGAACGGTAATTCATTGGATCTGAGTAATCGTAATAATACTGATCACCATAACCGAGTTTCCCATCTTTGTAATCGAACTCTGTATCCCAAACGCTGGCCATATCGAAGAAGATGCTGGTGCGAATTTGGCTACGAGTTTCATCAGAGGCAAATGGCGTCGGTACAATCAGTTCTACACTGGCTAGCGCGACCGCGTTACCACCGACAGAGTCATCTGTTGCGCTATAGCAGCGGTTGTTGCCACCATTATTGCCATTACATCCTGTCGCATCGTTATAAATCGCTTTCGGTCCAGCCGAGTTAGATCCAAAACCACGCAAAGTGGTAAAGCCACCTGCATAATAGTTTTCATAGAATGGGAACAAGTTATCGTTACCATCCGTTTTCCCGTAACCATTACCATACCCTAAGCGTCCTCTTAGCAAGAGTGAAAACTCATGTTTTTTGGTTAATGGGAAATACTGGCGGACATCGTACTGCGCTTTGAAATACTTTACGTCTGAGCCCGGCACGGTCATCTTGTAGAAAGCGCGTTGGTGATTCCCCGCTGTTGGGAAAATGGTTCGGTTTAAATTATTGCGCGTCCATGAGATGTTGACGTCAAAGTCATTGGTGATCAAACTGCCATCATCGCTACGATTACTCGCTTGAGACTGTAAGAATTGACTAACTTGCACATACTCATCGATATTACCGATCTTGTTGTGCGTGTAACCGATACCGAGGTCAAAACGGTTTAATTCGTCAAATGGGAAACCCCACGTTAAACTTGTGCCGTAGCTTTCATTGGTATAATCAACAATACCAGCTTCAGAAGCCTCAAATTGGTTATAGAAAATCTTACCACCCAAACTGACACCATCAAGGTTCCAGTAGGGATCACGGTAATCTAAACTGATGTTCTTTTGATAGTCGTTCATCATGGCATTGATGCCAACTCGATTACCTGAACCAATGAAGTTGTCTTGTTGTAAACCAACCTGAAAACTCACGCCTGATTCTGTACCATAACCGACACCAAAGTTAACACTACCTGAGTTGGCCTCTTTCACGTTGTACACCAGATCGACTTGGTCTTCACTACCAGGTACACGTACGGTTTGCACATCCACTGTTTCAAAGAAGCCAAGACGGTTCAAACGGCTCTTACCCGTATCAATCGCTTTAGAGCTCAGCCAACTGCCTTCCATTTGACGCATTTCGCGGCGCAAAACTTCATCTTTGGTTGAGTTATTACCGACAAAGCGAATATCACGGACATAGATACGCTTACCCGCTTCCACATGAACAACCAAGGAAACTTCTTGCGTTTCATCATTAAATTCTGGGATGGTTCGAACTTGAGGATAAGCATAGCCAGCTTCACCCAATACTCGTTTTACATCTTCTTCAAGCTTGGTCACCAGTGAGCCGTTATAGGTTTCCTCGGCTTCAAACGGGATCAAAGCGGTAAACTCAGCCTCTTTGCCAATCAGCTCTCCGCGAAATTTAACGTCTTTGATTTTATAAGGCTGACCTTCGCTAATGCCTAAAGTGATATAAACGCCTTTTTTATCAGGAGAAATAGCAACTTGCGTGGAATCGACTTGAAACTTTAAGTAGCCACGGTCGAGGTAGAAAGAGCGCAAAGCTTCAATATCAGCGGCTAAAACCTGCTTTTGGTATTTATCATCAGAGAGGAAATTCCACCACGCCACATCGACATTTAAATTGAAGCGTGACAGTAAATCTTGGTCACTAAACACTTCATTGCCAATAAAGTTGATTTGCTGAATTTTCGCAGAAACCCCTTCACTGAACACAAATTTAAGGTCAGCACGGTTGCGAGGTAAAGGTGTTACCACCGCTTTTACGGTCGCGTTGTACTTACCTACGCTGTAGTAAAAATCTTCCAACCCCTTTTCAATGTTGCTCAAGGTCGTACGATCAAGCGCCTCACCGATGCGGATATTGGATGCATCAAGATTCTGCTGCAACTGCTCTTCTTTGATCGCTTTATTTCCAGAGAAGGAAACACTTGCAATGGTTGGACGTTCTTTAACCTGAACGATCAGAACATTGTTGTCTCGTAATACTTTGATGTCTTCAAAGTTGCCCGAAGTGTAAAGTGCTTTGATAATATCCGCGACATCTTGTGCATCAACGGTATCGCCAATTCGAACGGGCATTTTAAGCAGTGCAGCGCCGAGCGCAACGCGTTGAAGCCCTTCAATTTGAATATCCTGCACTACGAAATTCTCGGCACTGTGTGCTGAGAGGCTGGTTGCCAATAGTGTCGCGAAAAGGATCTGTTTCATTGCCATATTTATTCTTGTTATTCCTTGCTACAACTTCTGCCTAATGGTTACAAATCACAGGCGACTAAAATCATTAAATATTGCCACAGCCATCAAAGAAAAGATGATCGCCCCACCAATTCGGTATCCCATTTCTTGAATCTTCTCTGGGACAGGACGACGAATAACGGCTTCAATTGCAAAAAACAGTAAGTGTCCGCCATCTAACATTGGCAGTGGTACTAGATTGATAATGCCTAAGTTGACACTAATCAGAGCCAGAAAACCCAAGAAATAGACCAAACCGTAGTCAGCGGTAGTTCCAGCTCCTTTGGCAATCGAAATCGGCCCACTCAGATTATTCAACCCCACATCACCGACCACCAGTTTTTTCAACATGCTGACGGTTAAGTTGATCACTTGCTGTGTTTTTTCAACCGCTTTTCCGACTGATTCAAATACACCATATTGCAGCTCAAATCGATAACTTTCCGGCCATTCTGCGACTTTAGGAGCGATTCCCGCAAAACCTATCGTTTTGCCTTGCGGTAACTCACGAACGTCAGGCGTAAGCTCGATAGTCAAGCGTTGTTCATCACGCACAACAACCAATGAAACTGGCTGATTGGGATGGCTTTGTATCAACTCCACAACTTGCTGCCAATGGTTTATCTTCGCACCGTTGGCTTCGATCAAGGTGTCACCAACTTCTAACCCGGCCTTCTCTCCAGCGCTGCCTTGAGAAACATTGGTTAGCGTCAGCGATATTTCAGGGACAAATGGTTTAAAACCCAACGCTCCCATAGCAGACTCTGTTTCTGGGTTAAAGTTCCAAGAACGGATATCTAATGTTTTGATTTCATCCACACCAATTTCATTATCGGTTCCGACGGTGAGCGTTAATTGTTCATCACCAATATGGCTAATCAGCCCCATATTGACCGATTCCCAATCTAAGGTATTCACTCCTGAGACTGCTTTGATCTGCATTCCTGACTCTAAACCCGCTTGAGCGGCGATCGATTGCGGAGCAATTTCGCCAATCACAGGCTTTACCGCTGGGACGCCAATTAAGAACACGAGCCAATAGGCAAAAATGGCGAAGAAAAAGTTAAAAGCAGGCCCAGCACTCACGACAGCGACACGTTTCCACAATGGTTTTTGGTCAAAAGCTAAGGGTTTTAATTCAGCTGGAACATCATCAACACGGCTATCGAGCATTTTAACGTAGCCGCCGAGAGGAATAATTGAGAGGTTGTACTCGGTGCCATCTTTGGCTACTCGGCTCCAAAGTGATTTACCAAAGCCAATGGAAAATTTTTCGACTTTAATTCCGCAGCGACGTGCTACCCAAAAATGACCAAATTCATGCACAGCAACCAATATACCTAACGCAATGATGAAAGAGACGAAATTCCACAAAATACCACTCATAATAAATGCTCTTGTATGATTTGCTGGGCAATAGTGCGCGCCATTCTATCGAGCTCTAACAAGCTTTCCAAGTCATAGCAATGTAACTGAGTATGTGCTGCACACACTTTTGACAATACACGTTCATTAACTAGTGCGATATCGGTAAAACGAATTTGCTTATTTAAAAAAGCTTCAACGGCTATTTCGTTGGCTGCATTTAAAGAGGTGGTGGCATGTTGCCCTTGATAGCAAGCATCAATCGCCAATCCCAAACAAGGATAACGCTCGTAGTCCACATCCATAAAACTCAAATTACTTAATTTGGTAAAATCCAGTGCCGGAACACCCGCAGTAATGCGTTCTGGATAAGAAAGAGTTAAAGCAATTGGCGTGGACATATCGGGTTCCCCCATTTGCGCAAGCACCGAACCATCTCGGTACTGCACCATAGAGTGGATCACCGACTGTGGGTGGATTAACACTTTTAATTGCTGTTTCGATGCATTAAACAGCCACTTAGCTTCAATATATTCCAAACCTTTGTTCATCATAGTGGCGGAATCAACCGAAATTTTCGGCCCCATCGACCAGTTAGGATGAGCAATCGCTTGCTGTGGTGAAACATCAGCTAACGTGGATAAATCACTATAGCGAAAAGGGCCGCCAGAACCCGTGAGCAGAATATGTTGCACACCATGTTCTTGTAAATCACAGCGACCCAAAGAGCCTTGTATTTCAGGGGGTAAGCATTGAAAAATCGCGTTATGTTCGCTATCGACAGGGAGCAATTCCGCACCGTGTTTTTCGACCGCATCAATAAACAATTGGCCAGACATCACCAAGGCTTCTTTGTTTGCCAACAAAACACGCTTGCCCGCCTTTACCGCGGCCATGGTTGGTAACAAACCTGCTGCACCAACAATCGCCGCCATCACCGTATCCACCTCATCTAATGCGGCGACGTGGCACATGGCGTCTTCACCAAATAATACGGTTGTTTTTAAGTTCAGTGACTGCAATTGAGCTAAAAGCTCATCCGCCGCCTTTTGGTTTGCCATTACCGCATAAACTGGCTGCCAACGCTGACATAGCTCACGCATTTTATTGACATTATTTCCCGCGGCTAAAGCCACAACGGAAAAGTGTTCGGGATTTTGAGCCACGACTTTTAATGTGCTTGCCCCAATTGAACCTGTGGCCCCGAGAATCGTTAACTTACGCATAGCAACAACCGTGAATTAAGATTGGGGTAAGACAGCTTAACCCAAGCATTAGAAAATGAAATACAGTAGAGCAAAAACAGGAAATGCAGCCGTCAGGCTATCGATACGATCCAAAACGCCACCATGCCCAGGAATAATATTACTGCTGTCTTTAATTCCTGAAACGCGCTTAAACATACTTTCGACCAGATCACCGAGCACAGAGATAATCACAGTCGCTAATGTAATACCAACCATCGACAGCGTGTTTGTAAACCGGATATCAAACCAATCAGCAGTAAACCACGCCACAATCAATGCCGTAATAATGCCACCAATCAACCCTTCAATGGTTTTATTTGGACTGACTGCTGGTGCCATTTTGTGCTTACCAAAACTTTTGCCCGCAAAATAAGCGCCACTGTCTGCAGCCCAAACAATTAAGCAGACAAATAGCACCAACTTAGCACCGTGGTATGGCTCACTCAAAAAGGCTTCTGCGCGTAAAAAAAGTACGCTCCAGAAAAAAGGAAGTAGCGTAAGCACACCAAAAAGGTGCCTAAGTAGATTGGATTTTTCCCACCATGGGCGGGATTTAGGATAGGTAATGGCTAAAAAGCTAGAAAAAAGCCACCAAGCCACCCCAACACTTAATATCACATAGTGATTCGAGTTCATGTTGGCTAGGCTAACGGCATCAGGGGAAATCAGTAGGTAACTTGCTCCACCAATGATAATGGCGGGTAACAGCGCCAGATACCTAGATGTCGAATCGATAAACTGCGTCCATTCCCATACACCGACGAGCGCCACAAGGGCCAAAACGGCCATAAATAGGGGGAGTGGCAGTTCAAAAATGCCCAGCATCACCAGTGGAGCTAATATGAGCGCCGTGATAATTCGTTGCTTCAAACTAATGGATCCTTTATTTCTGTTCCATCAATGCCTTAACCTGTTCCCCTGTGCAGCCAAAACGGCGTTCACGGTTAACAAACCAAGTCACTGCTTCAATTAAACTTTCTTCACCAAACTCAGGCCAGTAAATCGGCGTAAAGTACATCTCTGCATAGGCCAATTGCCACAACATAAAATTACTAATACGACATTCACCGCTGGTACGAATGAGCAAATCCACTTCAGGAATATCAGACATCGTTAGCGACTGTGTAATCAGCGTCTCGTCAATCTGATCAGGAGAAAGCTCACCGCTCGCCACTTTGACCGCGATAGAGCGCATTGCTTCTGTGATATCCCATTTTCCGCCATAGTTTGCGGCGATATTAACGACCATGCCACTGTTTGATGAGGTTAACTCTTCTGCCTGAGCGATTTTTGTTTGTAAGCGTGAGCTAAAACGTGTTTTATCACCAATGACTCTAAGACGCAGATTGTTCTTATGCAGTTTTTTTACTTCTGTGGATAGCACAGTAATAAATAACTCCATCAACACGCCTACCTCAGCTTCCGGACGCCGCCAATTTTCACTACTAAAGGCAAACAGAGTAACGGCTTTAATACCCAATTTCGCTGCAGTGGAAATCGTTCTTCGGACCGCTGCTACACCATTCTTATGGCCAAATACACGAGGCTTACCTTGCGCTTTAGCCCAACGGCCATTTCCGTCCATAATGATTGCGATGTGCTGAGGTAATACATCAGATGAGAGGGATGAGTTTTGCATAAGAAATTAATTGATTACCAAACTGATAGGGCAAAATAGCATAAAAAAACGCTGCACTGTGAGCACAGCGTTTTAGAAAGGCTAAAAAGAGCGAATTAAACTTCCATTAACTCTTTTTCTTTTGCAGCAAGAACTTCATCAATTCTCTTAATCGCTACATCGGTAAGTTTTTGAATCTCTTCTTGCGCTTTATGATCTTCGTCTTCAGAGATTTCTTTATCTTTCAGTAGAGCTTTTAAGTCGCCATTGGCATCACGACGAATGTTGCGAACCGCAACGCGACCACCTTCGGCTTCACCACGAACAATTTTCACCAAATTACGACGACGTTCTTCGGTCAGTGGTGGCAGTGGTACACGAATAACCGTACCTGCAGACATTGGGTTTAGACCCAAATCAGACATCAAAATCGCTTTTTCAACTTTTGGCGTCAACTCTTTATCAAAAACAGTGATCGCGAGAGTACGTGCATCTTCAGCTACAACGTTAGCGATTTGATTCAGCGGTGTCGAAGCACCATAGTAATCGACAGAAATGCCGGAGAGTAAACTTGGGTGAGCGCGACCAGTACGTACCTTAGAAAGGTTGTTTTTCAGGGCATCTACGCTCTTATCCATACGCTCTTGAGCGTCTTTCTTGATTTCGTTAATCACAAATATCACCTACTTGTTTTTTTGTTTTGGAGTGATTAGTCAGCGGTGCTAATTAGTGTACCTTCCGCTTCACCCATTACCACGCGACGTAGTGCGCCCGGTTTGTTCATATTAAATACGCGGATTGGCATTTTATGGTCACGCGCTAGCGTAAACGCGGCCAAGTCCATCACTTTTAGCTCTTTTTCAAGCACGGTTGTATAAGACAGCTTATCATACAGTTCTGCGTCTGGGTTTGCCACTGGGTCTGCACTAAATACGCCATCTACTTTTGTCGCTTTTAGAACCACATCCGCTTCAATTTCAATACCGCGCAAACAGGCAGCAGAATCAGTTGTAAAGAATGGGTTACCAGTACCCGCAGAGAAGATCACAACACGGCCTTGACGTAGTTGGCTGATAGCATCGGCCCAATTGTAATCGTCACACACACCTTTAAGAGGAATGGCAGACATCACGCGCGCATTCACATAAGCACGGTGCAAAGCATCACGCATTGCCAAACCATTCATTACGGTTGCCAGCATTCCCATGTGGTCGCCCACAACACGGTTCATGCCCGCTTCAGCAAGACCTGCGCCACGGAATAAGTTACCGCCGCCGATGACAACACCCACTTGAACACCCAGTTCAACCAGTTCTTTTACTTCCTGTGCCATGCGATCTAACACCGCAGGATCAATACCAAAACCTTCTTCGCCTTGTAGCGCTTCACCGCTAAGTTTTAACAGGATACGTTGATAGGCTGGTTTAGGGTTCGTAGTCATGGAGCTTACCTTCCAAATAGAGAGTTGTTAATTAACAGTCATGATTTAAAACTGAATACTGAATTCTAAATCATCACAATTAGTCTCAATATGCCATTCGTAAAAAGACCGCAGCCTTGGCTACGGTCTTTTTTTAGGCAAAATCGCTAGGATTAACCTTTTTGAACCATTGCAACTTCTTCAGCGAAGCTAAGTTCTTGAGCTTTCTCAATACCTTCACCAACTTCTAGACGTACGAAGTTAGTAACGGTTGCGCCTTTAGCTTTCAGCATTGCGCCAACAGTTTGAGAAGGATCCATGATGAACGCTTGACCAGTAAGTGATACCTCACCTGTGAACTTAGTCATGCGGCCTTCAACCATTTTCTCAGCAATTGCTGCTGGCTTGCCAGATTGCATTGCGATTTCGATTTGGATTTCACGCTCTTTAGCCACAACTTCTGCTGGTACATCTTCAGGGTTCACGTACTCAGGTTTTGCAGCAGCAACGTGCATTGCTACGTGTTTGATGGTCTCTTCATCCGCTTCACCAGCAACCACAACACCGATACGGTCGCCATGGCGGTATGAACCTACTTTAGCGCCTTCAATGTAATGAACGCGACGGATAGTGATGTTTTCACCAATTTTAGCAACAAGAGCAATACGTGCTTCTTCAAATTTAGCTTGAAGTGCTGCGATATCTAGACGCTCAGCAAGTGCAACCGCTAGAACTTCGTTAGCGAACGCTAGGAAGCTTGAATCTTTTGCTACGAAGTCAGTTTGGCAGTTCACTTCTAGAAGTGCTGCAAAACCATCAGCTTCTTTAATTAGGATAGTACCTTCAGCTGCGATGTTACCTGCTTTTTTCGCTGCTTTAGCTGCGCCGCTTTTGCGCATGTTTTCAATTGCTAGTTCGATGTCAGCGTTTGCTTCTACAAGCGCTTTTTTACATTCCATCATACCTGCGCCAGTACGCTCGCGCAGTTCTTTTACTAGAGCAGCAGTTACAGTTGCCATTCTCTATTCCTCAGTTGATTCTGGTGGTAAAAATCAGGGGCCGATTGTTTGGCCCCTGATGCTAACTATAACTTGTTCAATGCACCAATCGTGTGACACATATAATCAAGTGTGACTCAGAGCCGCTATTATTCTGCTTCTACGAAACCGTCTTTTGCAGCAGCAAGTGCAGCTGCATCTTTGTTACGACCTTCGTTAACCGTTTCTGCAACAGCATTTAGGTAAAGCTGGATTGCACGGATTGCGTCGTCGTTACCAGGGATAATGTAGTCAACGCCATCTGGGTTAGAGTTAGTATCAACAACAGCGTAAACTGGGATACCTAGGTTGTTTGCTTCTTTAACTGCAATGTGCTCGTGATCTGCATCGATAACGAATAGTGCGTCAGGTAGACCGCCCATATCTTTGATACCACCAAGAGATTTCTCTAGCTTCTCCATTTCACGAGTACGCATTAGAGCTTCTTTCTTAGTTAGCTTATCAAAAGTGCCATCTGTTGCTTGAATTTCAAGCTCTTTTAGACGCTTGATTGACTGACGAACAGTTTTCCAGTTAGTTAGCATGCCGCCCAACCAGCGGTTGTTAACGTAGAATTGGTTGCTTGCGATAGCCGCTTCTTTAACAGCTTCAGATGCTGCGCGTTTAGTACCAACGAAAAGAACTTTACCTTTTTTCTCGCCAACTTTTTGTAGCTCAGCTAGAGCTTCGTTGAACATAGGAACAGTTTTTTCTAAGTTGATGATGTGAACACGGCTACGAGCACCAAAAATGAATGGCTTCATTTTTGGGTTCCAGTAACGAGTCTGGTGACCGAAGTGAACACCAGCTTTTAGCATGTCGCGCATTGATACAGTTGCCATTTAAAAATCCTCTATGGGGTTAGGCCTCCACATTCCCCATGTATCCGACCCCTAACATCTATTCGGTTGTTGCCGATAGTTTTATTGTTGGAGCACCCCGGAACACGTGTCGGAATGTGTGTGATTTAAAGATAATGTGTTTAGAAAGGAAGGTGGGCTTCGTCATTTCAGAAGAAAACGCACTTCGATTCCGGCGCGCTTTATACCATATTTAGCCCTTCTCTGGCTAGAAAAAAATACGACACATCATGGCTTAGGTAAGCTGTAGTTATGCAAACAATTCTTACTTACCGACAGGGATCCCTTGCGATTCATCCATGCACTGCTAGAATAACGCCCATTCGCACAGTTAAGTGCTTAAGAATTAATGCATAGAGAAAGCCGATGTCTGTAAAAATCAAAACTGCTGAAGAAATAGCCAAAATGCGCGTCGCGGGTAAACTGGCTGCCGATGTCCTTGAGATGATTGAACCGCATGTAAAAGTGGGCATCACCACTGAAGAACTTGACCAGATCTGCCACAAGTACATCACTGAAGTACAGCAAGCTATTCCAGCACCATTGAATTACCACGGTTTTCCTAAATCGATCTGTACCTCTATCAATCACATTGTTTGTCACGGTATTCCGGCAACTCAAGATACGCAGTATGGGCAATTACAGCGTCCAGCGGTACTGAAAGAGGGTGATATTCTGAACATTGATATCACGGTTATTAAAGATGGCTACCACGGTGATACCTCAAAGATGTTCTTTGTCGGTGAAGTGTCGCCAGCAGATAAGCGCCTATGTCTTGTTGCGCAAGAGTGTCTTTATATCGGCATGAAGAAGGTCAAACCCGGAGTTCAATTGGGTGAGATTGGTACTGCGATCGAAAAACACATTAAAACCAATAATAAAAATAACCCACGCCTTAAATTTTCGATTGTGAAAGATTATTGCGGCCACGGTATTGGCGCTCAATTTCATGAAGAACCGCAAGTGGTTCACTATAAAAACGGCGACAGAACCGTACTGCGTGAAGGGATGATTTTCACTATCGAGCCAATGATTAATGCAGGTAAATTTGGGTGCCGCCTTGATGATGAAGACAATTGGACGGTTTACACCGCCGATGGCAAAAACTCAGCGCAGTGGGAACACACCATTTTGGTTACCGCCACTGGCTGTGAAGTGCTGACGCTGCGTGAAGAAGAAACCATTCCGCGTCTGATGCATAACGCCTAATTACATCGAACCAAAACCTTATCAATCAATATCCCTCTTGCAGGGATATTTTTTTATCTGCAGTGATTTGATACAGTCAGTCTACGTTGTGACATATCACCAGCATGGATTGCCGTTATGCCTTTTCAGTCTCCCCTCACCTTTACTGACGCACAACTCACTATCGGCGAGCTTAAACAACAACTTGAACAGTTCACTCAGTATCAGAAACATCAATTTTTGCACCACCATCCGGTCAACGACCTGGTATTAGGCCGCTCTGAATATATGGACCAACTGCTCTACAGATTATGGGAACATTATTCATTTTCGCAGGTTCCAGACATCAGTTTAGTGGCCGTCGGAGGCTATGGCCGCGGTGAACTTCATCCCCTTTCGGATATCGATATTCTGGTCGTCTCCAATCATACTTTACCCGCTGAACTCGGCAGTAAAATTAGCGAATTCATTACCTTGTTGTGGGATTTGCGTTTAGAAGTGGGCCATGCCGTGCGTACCGTGCAGCAGTGCGCTGAAATTGGCCGTGAAGATTTAACCGTCGCGACAAACTTACAAGAAGCTCGGCTATTATGTGGTAGCGAAGAGACATTTTATAAACTCAAGATGTTGATTCATTCCGAATCGTTTTGGCCAAGCGAAACCTTTTACCGCGCCAAAATTCAAGAGCAGCGCGACCGACACGCTCGTTACCATGACACCACTTATAACCTTGAACCCGATATCAAATCGACTCCTGGAGGCTTAAGGGACATTCATACTTTAAGCTGGGTGGCTAGACGCCACTTTGGTGCAACATCACTGCTTGAAATGAGTCGTTTTGGTTTTTTAACTGATGCTGAATATCGTGAGCTAGTAGAGTGCCAAGACTTTTTATGGCGCGTGCGCTTTGCGCTGCACATTGAATTAAAACGCTATGACAATCGGCTTATTTTTGCTCATCAAGCTCAAGTGGCAGAACATCTGGGCTTTACTGGTGAAGGGAATCGCGCAGTCGAGATGATGATGAAAGAGTTCTACCGTACGCTACGTCGTGTTGCGGAACTCAACAAAATGCTCCTGCGTCTGTTTGATCAAGCCATACTCAATAACGGCGAAGAAGCCGTGGCAGAAATTTTAGATGATGATTTTCAACGTCGTGGCAACTTAATAGAAGCTCGTAAACCCGCGCTTTTCCAAGCTCGCCCTGAAACGATCTTAGATATGTTTATTCATATCGCCAATGATTCCAGCATTGAAAGCGTCGCGCCCACAACCATGCGCCAGTTGCGTACAGCCAGAAGGAGGCTCAATAAATTCCTGCACACCATTCCCGAAGCGCGTGAGAAATTCATGGCATTGGTACGTCACCCTAACGCACTACATCGTGCGTTCAGCCTGATGCATAAATTAGGCGTGCTCGCCGCTTATCTTCCCCAATGGAGCCAAATTGTTGGACAAATGCAGTTCGACCTATTCCATGTTTATACGGTCGATGAACACAGCATTCGTCTTCTCAAACACATCAATACCTTTAGCTACGCACAAAATCACGATAAACACCCCATCTGTTGCGAAGTCTACCCACGTCTCCAGAAAAAGGAGATGCTGATTCTGGCCGCTATTTTTCACGACATTGCCAAAGGGCGCGGCGGCGATCACTCTGAAATCGGTGCGGTAGAAGCCTATGATTTTTGTATTGAACACGGTTTATCAAAACCTGAAGCAAAATTAGTCTCTTGGCTGGTACAAAACCACCTCTTGATGTCGGTAACGGCGCAAAGACGCGACATTTACGACCCAGATGTCATTACCGAATTTGCCAAGAAAGTGCGCGATGAAGAGTATCTCGAACATCTTGTTTGCCTGACTGTCGCGGACATCTGCGCTACTAACCCTGAGCTTTGGAACAGTTGGAAACGCACCTTGCTGGCAGAGCTATATCACTCAACACAGCGGGCACTTAGGCGTGGGCTTGAAAACCCGGTAGATGTGCGCGATCGCATTCGCCACAACCAACAAATGGCATCCGCATTGCTTCGTAAAGAAGGCTACAGCGCACGCGAAATTGAAGTGCTTTGGCAGCGCTTTAAAGCCGATTACTTTTTGCGTCACACTCACAAGCAGATCGCTTGGCATTGTGAGCACCTACTCAAACATAGCGACCCAAGCCAACCGCTGATCCTAATGAGCAAAAAAGCCACTCGTGGCGGCACTGAATTGTTTGTTTACACTAAAGATCAACCCGCCCTCTTTGCGACTGTGGTTGCTGAACTGGACCGTCGAAATCTCAATGTTCATGATGCGCAGATCATGTCGAGTAAAGATGGCTACGTCCTTGATACCTTCATGGTACTGGATCAAAACGGCCATGCAATTGACGAAGAGTGTCACCCATCGTTGATCAAACACCTACTCAGTGGGCTAGAAACGGGTTGGCAGAACAAACTGAAATTGCGCCGCACGCCACGTAACTTGCAACATTTTAAAGTCAAAACTAAAGTCGATTTTTTACCCACCAAAAGCAATAAACGAACCTTAATGGAATTAGTCGCACTTGATACTCCGGGACTGCTGGCAACGGTCGGAGCCACATTTGCTGACTTAAACATTAACCTGCATGGTGCAAAAATCACCACCATTGGCGAACGAGCAGAAGATTTGTTTATTCTCACCGGTTCGCAAGGCGGAAAATTGAGTGAAGAAGAAGAGTGCACGTTACGTAACATGCTGATTAAAAATGTTTCTGAACTCGCGCCAAATTAAACGGAAAAGGAAAGCGATCTGGTCCACAACTTGAACCATTGATATCACGATGAACTATCTCGGGCGAGCATGGACTGCTACATTGAAATGGTTCATTGATGTGTCACAAAATACAATAGAGGTTGCCTATGTATCCCTACCTCACCGGTTTAGGCATTCAAGATCCTAAACAGATTGAGCGCTATTCACTTCGTCAAGAAGCCCATAAAGATGTGTTGAAGATTTACTTTCATAAGCAGAAAGGCGAGCTGTTCGCTAAAAGCGTGAAATTTAAATACCCTCGACAAGTAAAAAATGTATTGGTCGATAGCGGCAGCCATCAATACAAAGAGGTGACGGAGATCAACCGTAATTTAACCTTGGTGATTGATGAACTAAATAAAATCACTAAGCCGGTTCCTATGGGTGATCTCGATCTGAAGCAAAAAATATTGACTGACTTGCGCCATTTGGAAAAAGTGGTCACGAGCAAAATCGCTGAAATTGAAGCTGACTTAGAGAAGCTAAAATAGTCTCAAGACGGTAAAGTAACTTTAGATACCCAGAACATCGAATAACCCTGTTTCAGATAACTCTTCACTGACAAAAAAGGTTCCCAAAGGAACCTTTTTTATTACTAAGTATAAGCCGTCAATCAATATTGAACGCTGACCATGTTATAACCAACCCGCCCAAAAGCCGACCCAATACAGCGCAATCGCGGATACAACACCTGCCACGATATCATCGAGCATAATCCCCAAACCACCATGCACTCGTTTATCTAACCAACTGATCGGCCACGGTTTGAGCATATCGAAAAAGCGAAACAGCACGAATCCAGCCACCAGCCATTTCCAATCTAAACTAGGCAGTTCAAGCACTGGCACGACTAGCATTGTTATCCAAAAACCGGCAAATTCATCCCACACAATCGAACCGTGGTCATGCACTTTCATGTCGTCAGAAGTCACTTGGCAAATTTTCACGCCCACCAAGCAAGCCAGCACAACCACGGCACAATACACTGTGATAGGTAGCTGTACTAACAGCAAATAAAAAGGCACTGAGGCAAACGTTCCCATTGTGCCGGGCACGATAGGCGATAGGCCACTGCCAAAACCCGTGGCCAAAAGATGCCAAGGGTTCTTTAATGAGATTAATGCGATAGGGTTTGTCATCCGTTCACCTTAAAATGATCATAGCCGCTTAACTGCCAATTGAGTTTTTTTCCTTGATGCTGGAGCTCAAAAATACCCTGCGGGCGAATTTGGCCAATGCAACTCACCTTGCAACCGCAATGAGCAAGCGCACTTTCGATGGAACCTCGGTTATGCTCTGGAACAGTGAAACACAACTCATACTCTTCACCGCTGGTTAGTGCATATTGCTGGGCTATTTTTCTTTCGCCCACAAACTGCAACAGCTCTTGCGAAATAGGCAACGCACCGACATCTAAACTCACCCCAACATTTGAACGATGCAAAATATGCTTGAGATCAGACACCAAACCATCGGAAATATCAATTGCAGAAGAAGCCAAATGAAGCAATGCTTGGCCAGCAAGAATTCTTGGCGTTGAGAGATAGTGACGCTTTTCAAGCTCTTGGGCAAAAGGTTTATGGCGTAAGCTTGGGTCAAGAACCACATCGAGCCCAGCTTGGCTATCACCGAGTTCACCAGTGACGTAAACCCAATCTCCCACTTTGGCTCCACTGCGCAGCAGCGCCAATTCTTGTGGCACAAAACCTTGTACTGTCAAGGTAATGCTCAGTGGTCCTTTGGTTGTATCTCCACCAATTAGCTGAATATTGTAGTAATTCGCAAGTTCGAAAAAAGCATCACAAAAGGGTTTTAGCCATGCTTCATCGACACTGGGTAGAGTGAGTGCGAGCGATACCCAAGCAGGCGTTGCCCCCATCGCAGCCAAATCACTGATGTTAGATGACAATGCTTTATGAGCCACCCAAGCCGGATTCGCATCGGTTAAAAAATGAGTACCTGCGACTAAGGTGTCGGTACTGATGGCGATCCGAACATTTTCTGGTGCTTTGACCAATGCACAATCATCTCCTAGAGCAAGAGAGACATCTTTACGTTGTGACTGACGGTTAGAGAAATAGGTATCGATTAAATTGAATTCACCGAACATAAAAAATTCCCTGCCCTGAGTTTTTATTATGTACATCATTTCTCATCGCTTAGGGCTTTCGCGGAGAAAGATCCGTCATAAAAAAGGTCAGCGAATGCTGACCTTTTATTTTAAAACGACTTATTATTTTTTGCGTACATGTGGGGCGGCTTTATCAAGCACGCCATTCACAAACTTATGGCTATCTTCAGCAGCAAATACTTTTGCTAACTCAATCGCCTCATTGATGACCACTTTATATGGCACATCATCGCGACGAGTCATTTCGTACATGGCTAAACGAAGTAACGCCAATTCCATCATGTCTAAGTCTTGCATTGGACGAGACACGAAAGGACGCAATTTGCTATCTAGCTCTGTGTGGCTTAGCACTACACCCGTGAGTAGATCACGGAAATATGCAACGTCGGTTTCTGGAGCCGCTAACGCTGGCTCAGCAGCATGATGCTCTTCTTCATCATACTTACCACCCGAGAGGAATTGCTCTTCGATAGTGGCAACATTTTCTTTTGTAATTTGCCAAGAATAAATTGCTTGTAGCGCAAATTGACGTGCATTACGACGTGCGGCTGGTTTCACACTGGCCCCCATTAGGAATCGATTTCTGAAAGAACGTTAATCATCTCAAGCGCGCTTAGTGCAGCTTCTGCACCTTTGTTACCAGCCTTGGTTCCCGCGCGTTCAATGGCTTGATCGATGGTATCAAC
This sequence comes from Vibrio sp. V01_P9A10T6, assembly GCF_963877065.1. NCBI lineage: Bacteria > Pseudomonadati > Pseudomonadota > Gammaproteobacteria > Vibrionales > Vibrionaceae > Vibrio > Vibrio sp. V01_P9A10T6. The sequence continues at coordinate 96,143 of NZ_CAWNTB010000110.1, read as the reverse complement.
AGTTAGAACACCAAATGCCACTGGAAGGCTGTATTCCAGAGACACTTGCGCCAAACCTTTATTGCATTCACTGCACACATAATCAAAGTGTGGCGTACCGCCACGAATCACAGTGCCAAGAGACACGATAGCGTCGTATTTACCCGTTTTTGCTACGCGTTGAGCAGTAAGAGGTAATTCGACAGCACCAGGGCAGCGAACAACAGTAATATTGTCATCGCTAACTTGTCCGTGACGCTTTAAAGTATCGATTGCACCAGAAAGCAGGCTTTCGTTAATAAAACTGTTGAAACGAGAAATAACGATAGCAATTTTTGCATTTGGTGCGGGGAAACCACCCTCGATCACTTTCATAAGCCTTCCTTTAACTATATACACAAGTGAGAATCGCCGGATTCTAGCACAATTTTGTGAGCAATATCTAATGGAAATTCGGCTTAGACGGCAAACCAAGCGGCTAATCAGCAAAATAATAAAGGAAGCGTTGGGCTTCCTTTATTGGTTTTATTACGGTGTATTTTTAAATGTGACGTTAGGTTCTAAGCGCTAAAACGAGATGACGTTATTGGCAAACATACTCAGTCACATTCAAGCCGAAACCGCCTAAAGCGTGATACTTTTTATTGGCTGAAGAGAGTAAACGCATATCACGAACACCTAAATCCGCCAGAATTTGTGAACCAATCCCCACACGGCGTGAAGTACCTTGTTTTTTCGCTAAAGTAGGCGCTTGGCCTTTGTCTTGTTGCTCAAACATTTTAACGCGATGGATCAATAAGTCGCTCGACTCTTCATTACCTAAAATGACCAATACGCCGCCCTCTTGGCCGATACGCTGCATCGCTTTATCTAAAGTCCAACTGCGTTCAGCATTGCGATCACTGCGCAGCAAATCGGTAAAGGTATCGTACAAATGAACTCGCACCAATGGCGCTTGACCATCCAATGTTCCTTTTTGCAATGCGTAGTGGATCTGATTATCAATCACGTCGCGGTAAGTGATCAGTTCAAATTCACCGTATTCTGTCGGCAACTTGCACTGTGCAACACGCTCAATGGTCGTTTCTGTGTTATTACGATATTCAATCAGATCAGCAATCGTACCGAGTTTTAAACCATGTTGCTCGGCAAACACTTCAAGATCAGGGCGACGCGCCATGGTGCCATCATCATTTAAAATTTCGACGATCACAGACGCGGGCTCTAATCCCGCAAGGCGCGCTAAATCACAACCGGCTTCCGTGTGTCCAGCGCGAGTTAAAACGCCCCCCTCTTGCGCAGCCAGTGGAAAAATGTGCCCAGGTTGCACTAAGTCTGAAGCTTTGGCATCTTTCGCCACCGCAGCTTGTACCGTCACGGCGCGATCGGCCGCTGAAATGCCGGTGGTTACGCCTTCAGCCGCTTCAATCGAGACGGTAAAATTGGTGGTGTATTGAGCATTATTATCCTGCACCATAGGAGCCAAGCCTAAACGCTGACAACGAGCTTTAGTCATGGTTAAGCAGATCAGGCCACGACCAAATTTAGCCATAAAATTAATCGCTTCAGGAGTAACGTGCTCGGCGGCCATGATCAAGTCACCTTCGTTCTCACGATCTTCGTCATCCATTAAGATGACCATTTTCCCAAGGCGAATATCTTCAATGATCTCTTGCGGGGTACTTATTGGCATACTCTATTTTCCTATCGCTGAACTATTTTCCGCACAGTCCCTGACTTAGATTTATCCACGACCGTGGAGGCATGGGACAATACGCGGTTTACGCAAAACCATTTTGTTGTAAAAATGCTAAGCTAATTTTCGACTCTGGTGTCTCTTCATCTTGCTGGTTTTGCAGCAAACGCTCCATATAACGCGCGAGCACATCCACTTCCAAATTCACTTTACGCCCAACATGAAATGCATCAATGGTCGTTTCGGCAGAAGTGTGAGGCACTATGGTCAGCTTAAAGGCATTCTTTCTTAAATCATTCACAGTGAGGCTGATACCATCTACTGTAATTGAGCCTTTTTCAGCCACGTATTTATTCAATGCCGGTGGGATCGCTACCCAAAACTCTATCGAACGACCAACAGGATTACGTTCAATGATTTCACCAACACCGTCAACGTGCCCAGAAACAATGTGTCCACCAAAACGAGTGGTGGGCAACATGGCTTTTTCTAGGTTGACCTTGTCACCAACTTGATAGTGAGCAAACCCGGTTTTGTTGAGCGTTTCTAGTGAGAGATCCGCTGTATATTGAGTGCTGTTATAATCTACCACGGTCAAACAGACACCATTTGTGGCAATACTGTCACCAAGTTTGACATCGCTCATATCAAGATGACCGACTTTCACGGTCACACTGATGTCTTCACCTTTGGGTGTAATCGCGGCAAGTGTACCTACCGCCTCGATAATTCCTGTAAACATGCTATTTATCTTTTATTTTAGGTACGGCAATGATCCGAATATCCGGCCCAACTTGTCGTACATCTTTGATGATTAACTCTAGCGTATCCGCCATGGAAGATAGCCCCAAAGCACCAAATAGCCCCCGACCATCACTACCCATGATTTTAGGCGCTAAGTACAAAATGATCTCATCGACCAATTGGGCTTGGATCAGTGAACGAGCCAGTGTGGCACCAGCTTCTACCCAGAGATGATTCATTTGTGACTGCTCAGCTAAATAAGCTAAGGTATCCGCTAACTCAAATTGTGTCTGGTTGCTATTGAGCAATGACGTATGTTCAGTGCCAAGCACCAATACTTCACCGGAATGTTGATACAGCTTTAGACCATCATGGAGTTGGTTTTGCCTGTCAAGAATGACTCGCACTGGTTGGCGTAACTGATGTTGTGGGTAGTTCACTTGCACTGATGGAGGCAGTTCATCCCAACGCACAGTCAATGAAGCATCATCTTCAATCACTGTTTTGCTGGTCGATAAAATCCCACCCGCTTTGGCGCGAAATTTTTGCACATCTCGCCGCGCGGCCGCTGAAGTGATCCATTGACTCTGACCATTATTGAGTGCTGTTTGTCCATCAAGACTTGCGGCCATTTTCAATTGGACAAAGGGCATCCCACTTGTCATGCGTTTAATAAAACCCGGATTGAGCGCGATGGCATCCGCTTCTAACAAACCGACTTCGACTTCAATCCCAGCGTCACGCAGCATTTGAATACCACGCCCAGCGACTTGAGGATTCGGATCTTGCATTGCGCAAATCACTTTCGCCACTTTGGCGTTAATCAAGCCTTCAGCGCAAGGCGGTGTACGGCCATGATGCGAGCAAGGCTCTAAAGTGACATAAGCGGTAGCGCCTTGCGCTTGCTCGTTTGCCATGCGTAAGGCGTGTACTTCGGCATGCGGCTCACCAGCACGAACATGAAAACCTTCACCAACAATCTGCTCTCCTTGAGTGATCACGCAGCCGACATTGGGGTTAGGTTGAGTGGTAAAAACGCCACCTTTAGCAAGCTCAATGGCTCGCGACATCATTTGATAATCAAAAGGAGTAAACATAAGCGATTAATCTTCCAGCTTCGCGATTTCTTCACCAAACTCACGAATATCTTCAAAACTACGATACACGGAGGCAAAGCGGATGTAAGCGACTTTATCGAGTACTTTGAGCTGCTCCATCACCAAGTTACCAATCATTTTACTTGGAACTTCTCGCTCACCAGTGGCTCGCAACTGAGATTTAATCATACTGATTGCAAGCTCAATCGCATCGGCGCTGACTGGTCGTTTTTCTAATGCTCGCTGTATACCACCGACCATTTTATCTTCGTTAAACGGTTCACGATTTCCATTTGATTTGATGACTCTTGGCATCAAGAGCTCGGCCGATTCAAACGTGGTAAAACGTTCATTACATGCCAAACATTGACGGCGACGGCGCACTTGATGGCCATCTGCGACAAGACGAGAATCAATCACTTTGGTGTCGTTCTCTGAACAAAAAGGACAATGCATATCACCTCCATAGCAATGAGCATCAGTGTACCGGAATTAGTACGCAAGTTGAACGCAAAAGGGGCATCAGCCCCTTTTCAATCTCTATTTTGTTAACAACCACACTTTGCGTTATCCATAACGAAAAGAACTTAACGACGTGATAAGTAATTGGCTTTGCCAACCCACTTGTAACTGGTCAACTCTTCTAAGCCCATCGGCCCGCGAGCGTGCAATTTTTGGGTCGAAACGGCCACTTCAGCGCCTAAACCAAATTGAGCTCCATCGGTAAAACGCGTCGAAGCATTGACATACACTGCAGCAGAGCCCGCTGAATTAATAAACAGCTCTGCATTAAATAGGTCATTTGTCATGATCGCATCCGAATGGCTTGCATTGTGTTCACGCATATGTTCAATCGCTTGCTGCACGTCATTGACCACTTTGACGCCCAAAGTGTAACTTAGCCATTCGGTGTCAAAATCGCCTTCAACAGCCTCTCTCAACTGTTTCGCATGGCTCATGCAGGCTTGGGCTTTTGGCTCAACAACGAAGCTCACTTGCTCATTAAGTCGTAGCACCAGTTTTGCCAAAAATTCACTCGCAATCGCTTGATGAACCAGCAAAGTATCCAGTGCGTTGCACGCAGAAGGGCGCTGAATTTTAGCGTTTTCAATTACCTCGACTGATTTGTCTAGATCCGCCGATTGGTCAACAAAAATATGGCTAATGCCAAAACCACCAATAATCACCGGAATCGTGCTGTTTTCTTTGCACATTTTATGTAGGCTAGCGCCGCCGCGCGGAATGATCATATCAACATATTCATCCAGCTTGAGCAGCTGTGAAACCAGTTCGCGATCCGGTTTTTCAATATACTGCACCGCAGCCGCTGGTAGTTGTGCTTTTTCTAGCGCCGATTGAATAACGTTGACTAGCGCCATATTGGAGAAAAAGGTCTCTTTCCCTCCCCGTAAAATACTGGCGTTACCCGTTTTTAAACACAATGCCGCAATATCAATGGTTACATTCGGACGCGCTTCATAAATAACGCCTACCACACCTAACGGTACTCGGCGGCGAGACAATGACAATCCGTTTTCAAGCACTCGGCTATCGATTTCACTACCGACAGGGTCATTGAGATTAATCACATTACGCACGTCATTAGCAATGGCTTGCAGGCGCGATTCATTGAGCAATAGGCGATCAAGCATGGCATCGTTCAACCCGGCTTGGCGGGCCAGTTCGATATCTTGAGCATTCGCTTTTAAAATCGCGGCGCTCTGCGCCTCCAGTTCATCGGCAATGATCGCTAATGCATTGTTTTTTTGTGTCGTTGAAACGGTAGCGAGCTGGAAAGCGGCCTGTTTGGCGGCTTTACCCATTATGGTTAAATCCACTTTCTTTTCCTTACTATTCTTGGATCACAACAAGATCATCGCGATGAATGACTTCTGAGCCATAATCGTAACCTAAAATGCCTCCGATATCTTTGCTGTGTTTGCCCGCGATTTTGGCTAAGTCTTGGCTGGAATAAGCGGCGATGCCACGGGCAATTAATACGCCTTGTTTATCGGTTACTCGCGCCACTTCACCACGTGCAAAAGTACCACTGACATTCACTACCCCTTTCGCTAATAAGCTACTGCCATTCGCGACTACAGCGTTGACGGCTCCGCCATCAATGACAATGTCACCAGAAGCGGCAGGACCCGCTAAAATCCAGCGTTTGCGGTTTTCTAACGCTTCGGTACATGGCAAGAAACGGGTGCCTTGTGGCGCATCACTTAAAGAGTCAAAAATAACGTTGCTGGCACGCCCTGCGGCGATAATGACTTCAATCCCTGCACGGCGAGCAATATCAGCGGCCTGAAGCTTAGTTGCCATACCTCCGGTGCCAAGCGTGGTACCACTACCCCCAGCGATTTTACGCAAGGTATCATCAATGGTTTTGACTTCTTTAATCAGTTCAGCGTTAGGATCTTTACGCGGGTCTGCGGTGAAGAGCCCTTTTTGATCAGTGAGCAGCAATAGTTTATCGGCACCACATAAGATACCAACCAAGGCTGACAAATTGTCGTTGTCGCCCACTTTGATTTCACTGGTTGCCACTGCATCGTTTTCGTTGACCACAGGAATAATATCGTGTTCGACCAGAGCATTAATGGTGTCTCGTGCATTCAAAAAACGCTCACGGTCTTCCAGATCGGCACGAGTCAGCAACATTTGACCGATTTTAATCCCGTAAATAGCAAAAAGAGATTCCCATGCTTGAATCAATTGACTCTGCCCAACCGCAGCAAGCAACTGTTTGCTAGCCATTGCGTTGGGGAGTGCGGGATAACCTAAGTGTTCTCGACCAGCGGCAATTGCGCCCGACGATACAATCACCACTGAGTGGCCTTGCTTTTTCAGTTCAGCACATTGACGGACAAGCTCAACCATATGAGCTCTATCTAACGCCAAAGTACCACCGGTTAATACACTGGTTCCTAGCTTCACAACGATTGTTTGAAGTTGCACCGCTTTTCCGCTTTGTTGATTCGTTGTCATGATTTCTTCTGAAATGGAAAACACATAAGAGCTGATGTTTTAGCAATCAAAGCAATAATTCACAAGTAGAAAAGGTGCTAAAAAGCACCTTTTTCATCACGAGGGCAAGGGGATAACGAAAATCAGACGAATTCAGCGGAATCTTGTGCAATCTCAACACTCAATTCAAAGCGCTCATAGAGACTCGCTACCAGTTTGGCATGAAACTCTTCTTGGGTACGTTTGACTTCAGAAAATACGGATTTAGGAATCGCGTCGGCATCCCACGTGCCAGCTAAGTTGTAACGTCCTGTATGATACTTAGCCTCAAACCCTGATTCTTTCTTAGTAAGTTCCAGCCACCAGCCCCAAAACTCTCGTTTTTCTGGGGATTTTTTGTCATTAACGCAAGACGCAAGGCAATCAAATAAGTAGTGATCCTCACGACATTGGCCTTCTCGTAAATAAGGTCCAATAGCTTTTAAAGCAGACAATAAGCGATAATGAGTCGGGGTGTGGGTCATTTCTGACATATTGACTCTCCATTTCAATGTTAAGAACGATCATTATTTTTATTAATCATATGCTTGTTACCGCATACCAATATCATGCTTAACTAATTTAGTAGAAAAGTCACCTAAATAGCTCATCTTCTAACCACTTTATCGCTAAATCGAGGGATTGCTCATATCCTTGTGTAATTGTTTTGCTTTTTATCTGTTTCGCTTTGCCGTATTCACTAAAAATTGCAACTAATTGATTATCTGAATAGGGTGAAATGGGATCACCTTCTAATCCTAAAGCCAAAATCGGAACTTTAGTTCGCCTACTGGTTAAAAAGCCTTGCACTTTCAGTGACCACGCTCGCATCAACCCAGCAAGGCTATTAATATCCACCACGTCTTTACCTAAACGAGACGCCAGCACATCAATATACATTTTGGGCATTTTTTTCAATTTTTCTGGCGAAGCTAAAATATCGTGGATAGGTGCACCTAATGAAACACAAGCCTTAATTTTATCTTGCTCTAGAAAAGAGAGCCTGATCATGGAGTTACCACCAAATCGAAATCCAACAAGCCCCACTTTTCGATGATCAACCCAAGGCAAGCTTTCCAGTTCATTGAGTACGGCTTGATGCAGACATGAAGAATCTTCAGTTAAGGGCCAATGGGAGCTATGACCTACGGAGGGCATATCAATGGTTAACATCGCAATATCTCTAGGCGCGAGATAATCTCTAAACAAACGCCACATATCCGTCTGCAAACTGTCTAAACCGGCACTAACCAAAACGACCGGATGAGGCCTATCGGTATTGGGCAAATGCAAATTAGCGACTATTTTTTTGTTCTTATAGGGTACTTCAACTTGCTTAATCACATAACGAGTCAATTTGGCCGCTTCGTTATAAGCGCTGTTTGACAGTATCTGCGCCTGCAAGGATAAATTATCATTTTTTAGATGCGGATAACCAGCAATGCTAAAGCAGAGCGACGCGGAAAAAAGTTCATTGGCCGCCTCTTCGTCTTGCTTGTCATTAGCGCGCTTTTGGTGACGCATACCCAGCTTAGTCCACTCGTATGCCCAGTTACCACTGTGATAGCCCATAACCGTATCTAACCAATCCGCTTCGGTTCGCGAATGTTTCGAAGAGGCAATGCGGGCGAGAACTTCTTCTTGCTCTACAGGATCAACACCTTGCCATATCCACTGTAACCGCCTGAGATTTCGATACCAAACGTACCCTTCTTGTTGTTTTTTAAGATCCAAAATTTCTTGGCTACTTGGCATATAGCGAATTAATGCCGAGGTTTCTTGAGCTTGCTTGTGTTTCTGGAACAAGGTTTCAGAAAGATTTTGGCTGTTAGATTCAGACATAAGTCGATTCAATTGAGAGCGGTGCTCTAATAGTAATAAAAAAAATGGCCCGATAAAGGGCCATTTTCAAATAAACGCAAGAAAAGCATTACTTTTGTTTACGGTTAATCGGTTCTGCGTATTGAATCGTCATATCCCATGGCTGCTCAATCCACGTATCTTGAGCAATATCCACAACATAATCATCTAACAAGCTTACGCCAGAAGGCTTCGCACACACCGCAATCAATTTCGCTTTAGGATACATTTCACGTAGCTTACGTGCGGTATCACCACTATCGACCAAATCTTCAACAATTAAGAAACCTTCGCCGTCACCTTCAGGTGCTTTGATCACTGTCATGTCACGCTGGTGATCATGATCGTAACTTGAAATGCAAATCGTATCGACATGGCGAATACCTAATTCACGCGCCAATATGGCACCTGGAACCAGACCACCACGGCTCACCGCCCAAATACCTTTCCATTGCTCTGCAGGCATCTGTTTTTCTGCCAATTGACGACAGTAAGTCTGCATGTTGTCCCAAGTGATAACGAATTTATTGCTCATTGTTGTAAACCTAATTATTTAAATAATCTGTGTCGTTCATTACATTGCAGAGGCGATATACTTAAAGATGAAGATGGCTGACATCACCCACACACTCATCGATACACTGCGCCCTTTGCCACTAAATAGTTTGATAGCCGCATAAGCAATGAAACCAAGAGAAATACCTTCTGCGATAGAGAATGTCAGCGGCATTAATAAACAGGTAACGACGACAGGAGCCGCTTCTGTTAAATCGCGCCAATCAATACTGACCAAACCAGAAAGCATCAAAATTGCCACGTAAAATAATGCACCAGACGTAGCGTACGCAGGGATCATTCCAGCTAATGGCGAGAAGAATAATGCAAGTAAGAACAAAATGCCAACAACGACTGCAGTCAGCCCTGTGCGCCCGCCAGCAGCAACACCCGCCACACTTTCAATGTAAGAGGTTGTGTTTGATGTACCTAGCAGGGCACCGACTGACGTAGCAGTAGAATCGGCAAGCAATGCTTTATTTAGACGTGGGATTTTACCATCTTTGCCAATCAAATCTGCCTTTTGCGCCACACCAACTAAGGTGCCAGCCGTGTCAAATAGATCGACAAACAGAAACGCAAATACCACTGAAATCATACCCACTTCAAAAATGGCGGAGAAATCAAGCTGCAAAAAAGTTGGCGCAATACTTGGTGGTGCCGACATAATGCCATGCCACTGAACGTCACCAAACACTAAACCAAGGCCAGTAACCGCAAGAATCGCGATCATTACGGCACCCTTTAAACCACGATGAACCAAAGCAATCGTCAGGAAGAAACCTATCGCACCGAGTACAGCAGGAAGAGAAGTAATTGCGCCGACAGAAACCAAAGTTGCAGGGTTATCAACTACAATGCCTGCATTTTTCAGGGCAATAAAGGCAAGAAAAAGTCCAATACCGGCCGAGATCCCCGTTCGTAATGACATCGGAATCGAACCGATGATCCACTCACGGATTTTAAAGATACTAAGAAAAATGAACAGCACACCAGAAACGAATACCGCTGCCAGCGCAACTTGCCATGTATATCCCATGCCGAGCACAACGGCGTAAGTAAAAAATGCGTTTAACCCCATACCCGGAGCCTGCGCAATTGGGTAGTTGGCAACAAAGCCCATGATGAAACAGCCAATAGCCGCCGCAAGACACGTAGCAACAAATACTGCACCACGGTCCATGCCGGCATCCGCTAAGATCGCAGGGTTAACAAAGATAATGTATGCCATCGTGAGAAATGTCGTTATTCCTGCGATAACCTCAGTGCGCACGTTTGTGCCATATTCACTAAGTTTAAATAGCCTTTCGAGCATGATCGAGTCCTATAAGGGTAAAAAGTAAACGGTTGCGTAATCGATTGGCTGTGGATTATAGAGAGATCAGATCACAAATTCCAGATAGAATTAAGGCTGTAATATGCTTTTATTAATGGCTTATGAACCTAGTCGCGCTTCATTTCTTCAAAAAGAAAAAGCGGATTTCCATATCGTATTGCCATTGAGCCGTAAAGGAAGTGCTGAACATTGAGATAAAAAAACGCCACCTCATCTGAGGTGGCGGCGAATCATTTTAGCCAAACTGACTACAAAAAAATTCCAATATCTAGGGGGTGAACATACAGTTCAAATAACATGCTTAAAGTCTTAATAACCAAAGCTTGTTGGGTAAGCAAAGTTGCCAGTGTAAACAGACTTGTTTGTCCAGAACATTGCTGATGGTAAACCTTTCATAACTATCACCTTATAAAATCAATTGAACATAAATTTGATTTCTCGGTTCCATGGAGGCGATAAACGGACTCATCCTTTGAGCATTTTTTCTTCGCTTTCGAAGTTGGTTACAAATATACCACCAAGAAATTAAATTACAATATTTAGCGTGATAAAAATCACATAATTTTATTTTAATGATCTACATCAACAGATTTAAGTAATTAAATTACACAAATATCAGCAAAAAATGATTATTAGGCGGTAAGGGGAAGAATCTCATCGCCGATTGTGTCATCTCTTCTATACGCTACAGTCGATTTAATGTGACACCAATAAAACAATTCTCAAGCGGTGAGGCTACTCGCTGATTGTCGAGAGTGGTATGCTGTCCACCACTACAAGTCATGCTCAGATCTAGTCGATATCGCTACCAAAGAAACATTTCGCCTGTTCATGATCTGGCAAGCTCGAATAAAAGGAGTATTCCGTGTCTGAGTTCTATTCTGAAATCAGTAAATTGTCATCGGCACCCGTATGGCAATTTTTCGATAAAATCTGTTCCATTCCTCACCCGTCTAAGCATGAAGAAGCCTTAGCCCAACACATCATCCAGTGGGCGACAGAGCAGGGTTTAGCGGTACGCCGAGATCCAACCGGCAACGTTTTCATAAAAAAACCAGCGACAGCTGGCATGGAACATAAGAAAGGTGTGGTTCTACAAGCTCATATTGATATGGTGCCGCAAAAAAACGAAGACACGCAGCACGACTTTGCTAAGGACCCTATCCAACCGTATATCGATGGCGAATGGGTAACGGCCAAAGGAACCACTTTAGGTGCCGATAACGGCATGGGTATGGCAGCATGTTTGGCTGTTCTTGCGTCAAAAGAGCTCAAGCACGGTCCTATTGAGGTGTTACTGACGATTGATGAAGAAGCGGGTATGACTGGTGCTTTCGGCCTTGAAGCGGGTTGGTTAGAAGGAGAGATCCTACTCAATACTGATTCAGAACAAGAGGGCGAAGTATATATGGGCTGTGCTGGTGGTATTGATGGCGCAATGACTTTTAATATCCAACGACAAGCCATGCCTGCTGGTTACGTAACACATCAATTGATTTTGAAAGGGTTAAAAGGAGGTCACTCTGGATGTGACGTCCATACTGGCCGTGGGAATGCTAACAAGCTACTGGCTCGCTTTCTTGCTAGTCACGCACAAGAACTTGATTTACGTTTGATCGAGTTTCGCGGTGGTAGCCTACGTAACGCCATTCCTCGAGAAGCGTTTGTCACCGTGGCCATTCCTGCCGAAAATGGGGTAAAACTGGATGAGCTATTTAGCTCCTATACCCAGCTAGTGAAAGAAGAGCTTGGACGCGTCGAAACAGGGATCGTCACTTTCAACAACCCGCAAGAAAATGCAGAAAATGTCTTCGCTCTTGTTGATCAACAACGTTTTATTGCCGCATTAAACGCGTGTCCAAACGGTGTGATCCGGATGAGCGATGAAATTGAAGGCGTGGTTGAAACCTCATTGAATGTCGGTGTTATTACTACACAAGAAAACTCTGTGACTGTGTTATGCCTTATTCGTTCTCTGATAGATTCAGGTCGCCAACAGGTTGAAAGCATGCTCAAATCCGTTGCTGAGCTAGCGAATGCGGAAATTGCCTTTACTGGTGCTTATCCGGGCTGGAAACCAGATGCCGATTCAGAGATCATGGCTATTTTCAGAGACATGTACCAAGGTATTTACGGTCATAAACCGAATATCATGGTGATCCATGCTGGCCTAGAATGTGGTCTTTTCAAAAAACCTTACCCAGAAATGGATATGGTTTCGTTTGGCCCAACCATTAAATTCCCTCACTCACCGGATGAGAAAGTGAAGATCGACACAGTCGACCTTTTCTGGGAGCAAATGGTTGCCCTACTAGAGCATATTCCAGCGAAAGTTTAACCCACTCTGATGTCGAATTCTTCAACCAGCGTGTAATAGCAAGTTGATGAATATCTTGCTTTGGCAGCGGAATTCGGCATCAATCCTTACCTCTTTTTCTATCAATTAATTTTATCGATAAGGCAAATTAATTTCATTAGCGCACATTTTTTGTGACTGCTAGAGTTCGCCCCCTTGAAGTTCCTAGAGTTATTCACCACACTCTCTTCAAGCGATAACACCATTTAAAAGTTGTATCGGGGATGCGGCTACTCCTTAGCGGCGTCTTACATTCTCCAAAAATATTGAAACTGCGATGAAAGAAAAAATGATTGTCGGATGGCGAGAAACTCTCAGCCTTCCAGGGTTAGGTATTGAGCAAATTAATGCCAAAGTCGATACCGGAGCCCGCACGTCGTGCTTACACGCATTTAAGGTAGAGAGCTTCATCAAGGAAGAGACTCTTTGGGTTCGCTTTTGGATCCACCCTGTGCAGCGCAATAATGACAAGGTCACAGTGTGCGAAGCTAAAGTCATTGATGAACGAATCGTCCGTGATTCCGGTGGCCATGAAGAGTCACGTTACGTTATTCAATCAGACGTCAGTTTGGGCGGCCAAACTTGGTCCATTGAAATAACGTTAACCAATCGCGAAAATATGGGTTTTCGTATGCTATTAGGTCGCACCGCAATGCACCGTCGAATTTTAGTTAATCCAACTAAATCATTTTTAATCGCTTTCGAGGAGAGCAAATAATGAAAATTGGTATTCTGTCACGTAATGCTTCGTTGTATTCAACCAAGCGTCTGATTGAAGCGTGTAAAAGCCGTGGCCACCAAGTCAAAGTGATTGATGGGCTGCGTTGCTATATGAATATCAATTCTGAAAAACCCGAAATTCACTTTAAAGGTGAAGAGTTAGCGGGTTTTGATGCAGTCATTCCTCGTATTGGTGCATCCGTTACGTTTTACGGTACTGCGGTATTACGCCAATTTGAAATGATGGGGGTTTATCCCGTCAATGAATCTGTGGCTATTAGCCGTTCCAGAGATAAACTTCGCTCAATGCAGCTATTGTCTCGTCGCGGCATTGGTATGCCAATTACTGGTTTCGCCAGCAAACCCGATGATGTCAAAGACTTACTCGACATGGTCGGAGGAGCACCGGTAGTAATTAAATTACTTGAAGGAACTCAAGGCATCGGTGTAGTGTTAGCGGAAACACGCAAAGCAGCAGAAAGTGTGATCGAAGCGTTCATGGGCCTGAAAGCCAATATCATGGTGCAAGAGTACATCAAAGAGGCCGGTGGTGCCGATATTCGCTGTTTCGTTATTGGCGACAAAGTTATCGCAGCCATGAAACGGCAAGGTGCCGATGGTGAGTTTCGCTCTAACCTACACCGCGGCGGAACGGCCTCTTTGGTAAAAATCACCCCTCTAGAACGTAAGACGGCTATCGATGCGGCGAAGATTATGGGTCTCAATGTTGCGGGTGTGGATCTTTTGCGATCGGAACGTGGCCCATTAGTGATGGAAGTCAATTCATCGCCAGGTCTTGAAGGTATTGAAGCCGCTACTGGTAAAGATATCGCCGGGTTGATTGTCGAATTTATTGAAAAAAATGCGGCAACGAAAGGGACAAAAACACGTGGCAAAGGTTAGGAAAAACACAGCATTTCATTTCCTGGGGGATTCAGTTCCCCCAGGAACGCGCAAGGCAATGGAGCTAGAAGCGGCTAAGCTTTATACACACTCGCCACTCTCTATCCCTATCGAAATCATTAATGGAATATCCACTGGCCCAACCTTAATGGTCAATGCCGCCATCCATGGTGATGAACTGAACGGCGTTGAAATAGTCCGTCAACTGATCAACTCCATCGACCCGCAAAAACTAAAAGGGACACTGATTGTTGTCCCCATCGTCAATGCCTTTGGCTTTATTCATAAATCTCGCTACCTTCCTGATCGACGCGATCTCAATCGCTGCTTCCCTGGAAGTGAAACTGGCTCCCTCGCCTCTCGCATTGCACATACTTTTTTTTCCCAAGTCGCTTTACGTTGTGATTACATCATTGACCTGCATACTGGTGCTATTCATCGCACGAATTTGCCACAAATCCGCGCCGATCTCACTAATCCTGAAACCTTACGTATTGCCCAAGCATTTGCAACCCCAGTGATCATCGACTCTCCACTGCGTAATGGCTCGCTCAGAAGTGAAGCGGAGAAATCAGGCATCACAGTATTAACTTATGAAGCAGGTGAAGCGCTAAAATTTGAACCTATTGCCATCAATGCGGGTATTGTCGGTGTGAAACGCACCATGCAAGCCATTGGTATGATGCGCAAAAGTCGTAAGGCCGTACCGACATCGATCATCGCAAAATCAACCAGTTGGCTCAGAGCCGAAAGCGATGGCATCTTGCGCACTGTGGTGACGCTTGGTGACAAAGTCGAAAAAGGACAAGTGCTTGCCTATATCAACTCACCGCTTGGTCATGTCGAAGTCGAATTAAGAGCCAATAAGGGTGGTATTGTGATTGGCCAACAAACTCTGCCTCTTGTTAATGAAGGAGATGCCGTATTCCATCTCGCCTACTTCTCGCAAAGCGATGAGATGGTTGAGCAAGTCGTGGGCGATTTTATTGAAGAGGTCGCAGACAGCGATTTAGAACCTCTGACCACGGGACACTTGATGCCACCGTCGATGGTCTAAATAGTCGATAACTCTAAACAATAGAGACACATAAGTTCAATAATAAAGCCCTTATTCAAAGGGCTTTATGCTGTTTAAGTGTGGGTGGGAGGAAGAAAGTAATTCATTAACCGAACGAAGCCCAAATCACAGTAGCCACTAATACAGGGCAGACAAATTTCACGTACCAAGGCCAGATTTTACCAAACCAACCCAATTGGAACTCAGGGAAACCTTGTTCTAACTCTTTGACTTTCGCGTGACGACGCCATACCCAACCGCCAAATAGGCAGAACATCAGCGCTGCTGTCGGCTGCAAATATTGCGTCGCAACCGTTGCCACTAAGCCAAATAGCGCACCAAAATTATAAACAATAACGACACTGACTAGCGCAATTAACGCGCCTAATACCCAGCTTGTTGGTGCGCGTTTCGTATTAAAACGCTCGCTGACTAAGGCTACAGGGCATTCCAGCATAGAGATAGAAGAGGTTAACGCGGCGATCGTCAGTAAAGTGAAAAATACGATAGCAAACACCTGCCCCATCCAACCAAGGCTATCAAACATCAATGGCAACACGGTAAAAACGAGCGTATCTGAATTTAGTAAAGAACCGTCAGCGGCATAGATTTCCACACCTTTATGCATCGCAACAAACATCGCAGGCAACACAACAAGGCCAGCAATGAAAGCCACGGCGGTATCAACTAAAGTCACATTTAGTGCCATCTTCGGCATGTTTTCTTGCTTACTCAGATAAGATCCGTAAATCAGCATCGAGCAGCCACCAATGGTTAATGAGAAGAAACCTTGCCCCATTGCCGCCAGTAAGAGATGTCTGTCAAACACCTTTGAAAAATCAGGGACTAAATAGTGTTGTAAACCTTCCATAGCTCCTGTTTGCATCATGATGTAAACAAACAGCACACCAAACAGTACAAACAATGCAGGCATTAAACGCGTTGACCATTTTTCAATCCCGTCTTTAACACCACCTTGCACGATTAGAATCGTCAAAATATAAAACACTAAGGTTCCGAATAAGTTACGCTCAACACTAAACCCTTTCAACCAAGCTGTGATTTCCACAAAACCCAATAACTCTGTCATCGCACCGAATAAAAAGCAGATTAGCCAGCCCCCGACGATGCTGTAAAACGCCAGTACCGCACTCGGAACACTCAAACCAATCCAACCGACAAAGCCACCGACCATTTTACCTAGTCGATGAGGCGTTAATGAGCGCATGCTATCAACAGGGTTTGCTTGCCCAAAACGGCCTATCGCCATTTCAACCACTAACATAGGGAAGGCAACGACCATGATCATCACCAAATAAACCAACAAGAATGCGCCGCCGCCGTTGCTTGCCACTTGGGTTGGAAAGCCCCAGATATTACCTAGGCCAACTGCCGCACCCGCCGCCGCAAGAATAAAACCAAGACGTGAACCAAAATGTTCACGAGAATCAGGCTGTGTCATACCACTCACACAAATATCAATAGACTAGTTAGCTAGTACGGTAATACAGGCAATCAAATAGAGCAATTACACTGCTTATTAATTAAACAAGCATTGCAAAAATAAACAGAATTTACTGCGTAAAGATTATTGAACAGGCAATGTTAACGGGAGATTAGAGGTGAATTTTTGCACGAGATAACGACCTCTTCCTTGTGCTTTGACTGCATAAAGTGCTCTATCAGCCACATGAAAGAAATCTAGATAGTGATTCAACTGTGGGGTATCAATTTCAACCCCGCCAACGCTGATTGAAAGCGTCTTCTTAGCCAGGGAAAATTGGTGGGTAATGCGCAGCGATTCAACCGATTCGATCAGTCGTTTAGCATAAGCTTGACCATCAATTTCGATGTCGCTCGCCAAAACTACACAAAACTCTTCTCCACCAAAGCGAGTAACCAGTTTTTCACCGCCAAAATCCAATTTTTTTAAGCTGGTCGCAACAGATTTCAATGCTTCATCACCCTCTAAGTGGCCGTAGTGATCATTGAACAATTTAAAATAGTCAATATCGATCAAAAACAATACGATATATCTAAATTGATAGTCAACGATATAGCTTTTAAAGACCTTTTCTAAACGACGGCGGTTCGCAATACGTGTGAGTGGATCGTGCTCTGATTGCCATTTTAGTTCACGCCGACTGGTTTCCAGCTCCCATACTATTTGGTTCATCGTACGAGAAAACTCTTTCATTTCCTTCGATATGAAGGATCGCTCACTAGGCATCTTTCCACCCGATGCTTTAAATTGATCCAGTACTTGATTGGCATCATTGATTGGCTTGACTACTTTATTCGCTACAACTAAGTTCAAGAAAAACATTAGGATAGAGAATGAAGCAAGCCCAGACAGTTCCTGCCATTGAATAAACGGTGGGACTTTAACGGTATGACTAACTTTAATCAACACAGTAAGACGATTGCGATAATCAAGCATTTCAAGGTAAGAGATATTATCTTCATGTGGCGCGGCAACGGTTTGATCATTAAGACTTTTGATCAGCATCACTTCCACATTCACCCCAGTTGCAATCACAAGCTCATTGATAAACTGTCCACTGATCCTTTTTAAAAAAAGTAAATAACCTTTGTCGCACTCCTTTGCGTCACTATTACAAACCCGAGAGGTTGCAACGATAAAAGGTTTGTCGTCTATCACGATAAAACTGAGATTCGGTTTGATGAAATCTTTTGGTGCTTTCATCGCGTCCGCTAAAATATCACCAAAATTATATCGAATCGCATCATAACTGGCTTCATGGCCAGTCTCATAGTCGTAGCGCTGGCCCCAAACTAATTGCACATCTGGATTAAAAATAAAAATACCGTCTAATGACTTGGATTCAAAGGTGTGAGTACCAATACTGTCGCGAATAAAATCATCATTAGGCTTAGCAATAAAATCGGCCATTTCATTCCATGCGGCATAATCAGCCAACGATGCCCCCATGTCCGTTTTTTGCATATTAAGAACAGTTCGAACTCGGTTAACCTCACCTCGTTGCAAGGAAAGAGCATCTTCAACGGCGCGATCATAAGACCACATAAACTTAAATAGCAGATAACACAAAATAAACAGCACAACGAAGGCTGTTGAAACTAATGCTGTTAACTGTCTCAAGCTAAAATTATTAAACAACATCCATACCAGTAAATTAACCTAACATCATAGACACAAATAAAGAGCACCGAATGTGCTCTTTAAGTTTAGATGGTAAAAACTTGATAATCTTTTAATACTGGTATTTTTTGGTGCAGTTGTTGTTCCTGCTCAACCATATCATTAAGAGACTCACAAAAATCACGACTCTCTTTTTGAATTGTGGCGGCGTTTTCTTGAATTCGCTCGGCTAACTTAACTTTTAAGTCCGCCATGGTATCGGTCAATTTTGTGATGTTTAAGCCACCCTCTTCTCTCATTTTCAGTGAAAGGGCATCGAAGGCGCCGGATATAAACTCTTTGTTAAATAAAGCTTTCGCTTTTTCAAAATCATCGGCCCAAGTTTGCGTCATTGATTCAAAAGTCTGCGCAGGGAGAACCAGCTCACCATCTTTGTAATAACGAGATTCAATATTGGCAAAAAAAGTGGCTATGGATTGCTTGGCGCTATCGAAGGCGTTGGGAGATTCAATACTTTTCGCAACATCATCCAAAATATCATTCGCCAACGCTAAGCCATCACTCGCCATCTGTTTTACTTTAGGCAATGAAGCATTCATGCTTTCTCTATACTGCTCAAGGGCCGTTTTCTGCTCACTGTCGAGTTCCATCTTTTCACCACGGATATAGAGATTATTCTGTTTATCTATCAAAACAGTGTCGGTGCTCGTTTTAAGAATTTCAACCTTATCACCATCAAGGTGAACTTCATGGTTCACATCAACTCGGCACTGCGCTGCCCACAAAGGGGAGCTCAACAACATTAAAGTGACTAACACTACTTTTTTCATTGTTTTCTCTCATCGATCGTTTTATGACTAACCATATCAGGTGTGGATATTTGATGAGTTAGTATTTCTCGCTAGCAATATAAATGATTTCAACCTAAAAACCGTCAATTTAATGACATAAATGTTAGTTTGTTTCACTAATTTAAAAAAAACTGAGCTGCTTATTGAGCATTTCTGGCTTTAACATCACCTGTAAACCAAGTAAGCGAATTTCTCGCCCATTTTGCCGCAACAAAATATTCACCAAAAGGGTTCGAAAATCATTGAGCTCTAACTGTGGATGAAGATGCTCAATCGTCGTAAGTTGAAAATCGGCAAACTTGACTTTGATCCCTTGTTTGACAATCGAACCATCAACACTCACTCTGTCTAACCTCGCTTTTATCTCTGGATAGAGATGATGTTCAATCACCTGCCAGCACTCTTCATAACTTGAGATATTTTGACTAAATGTTCTTTCGACACCTAATGATTTGCGCTCCCTCTCTGTCACGACTTCGCGATTATCAATTCCATGACTTTTCTTCCATAGTGAAGCGCCTAATCTGCCAAAGTTACGAAGTAGCTCTCGATAGTCCGTTAGCTTGATATCTTCACACTTATAAAAACCCGCTTGGTGCAACTTTTCCAGACTAACCTTACCGACACCGGGTATTTTCTCTAGCGGCAATGAATCGACCACCTGCTGTACTTTATCGGGTGGTATTACAAATTGGCCGTTAGGCTTATTCATATCAGAGGCCACTTTAGCCAAAAATTTTACAGGTGCTACACCTGCAGAGGCGGTCAGTTGGAGTTCGTTGTGAATATCATGGCGAATAGCTTGAGCTATCAATGTTGCGCTTCCTTGACATAGCGGTGAATCACTCACATCAAGAAATGCTTCATCTAATGATAACGGCTCAATAATGGAAGTATAACGTTCGAATATCTGTCGGATTTGAATGGAGATAGCTTTGTATACCGACATTCGCCCCGGAACGACCAGCAGATTGGGGCATAATTTTAAGGCTTGAGCAGTCGGCATTGCGGAACGAACGCCAAATTTCCTCGCTTCATAATTGCAAGTACTTAACACACCACGCTGCTTTTCATGACCACCAACGGCTAGAGGACGATGCCTATATTCGGGGTTATCACGCATTTCTACCGCAGCGTAGAAACAATCCATATCAATATGGATAATTTTTTTGATTTTATTTTTCAATTCAAAACCATCAAAAGACTGTATACATAAACAGTATATTCTTGGTTTCTATGGATTGAAATGAATTGCTTTTAAAAATTAAAGAGCCTGCACAAAACAGGCTCTTTAATCGTAGCTCAGGCGATACGATCTTTTTCCCAATGCGCTAACTTTTCAGCTCTTGCTGCGGCCTTAGCTTCGCGTTTTTTACGTGCATCACAAGGCTCTGGGCAATTGCACACTTTTTCAATGCCAACAGCACCTAATCCACCACAACTGCCTTTGACTACTTTCTTTTGAAAGACATAGCCAACCGCCATCGCGGCAATGACACACAGAAATACACTGAATGTAATGAAAAAAGTATTCATAACTTAACTCACTTTTTATTTAGAAATGGCTTAAATGCGCTGGAGGCAATCTCTTCAAAACCTTGTTCTGTTTTCACAATCATGAACACAGGAATATTGTATTGCTCTGCAACCTCAATACCTTTCGTCTCTCCTAGTACCATTAATCCAGTCGCTAGGCCATCTGCCGTCATTGAAGATGCATCCAAAACGGTAACTGATACCACTTTATTATGGATGGGTTTGCCAGTGATTGGATTGATAATGTGAGAATAACGCACACCATCTTGCTCAAAATAATTACGGTAATCACCTGAAGTGGCAATTGCCAGATCACCAGGTTCAATGATCTCTTGAGCGGTACGTTCATCAACTGTCGGTTTTTCTATAGCGATTCGCCAAGGTACGCCTTCTCGATTTACGCCTTTTAAGCGCATCTCACCACCGACTTCAACCATGTAATTGACAATGCCTTGTGATTGAATGTAGTCAGCAACCACGTCGACTCCCCATCCTTTCGCAATAGTTGAAAGGTCCACATAGAGATTAGGAAGATCTTTACTTAACGTAGTGTCGGTTGCGCTAAGATGCTCAATGCCTATATTGTTTTTACGCTCAGCCAATTCAGCATCGCTTGGCACCACATCAGGACGAGCTTCAGGGCCAAAACCCCATAGGTTAACCAAAGGACCAACAGTGACATCCAATGCACCTAAAGTAAGACCGTTAAGACGCAGCGCTTCTTTCACCACGGTTGCGGTTTGAGAAGAAACCGTAAAAGGTTCCGTTCCTTGATATTGATTAAAACGGCTGAGCTCAGAATCTTTACGATAGGTCGACATTTGATCGTTCACTTCTTCCAATAACCGATCAACTTCCTTTTGGAGAGCCTCCGAGCTAGGGATCCCTTCAGCTTTCAGGTACTTAATATTGTAAGTCGTGCCCATAGTAGGGCCACTGAGATGAACTTGCTCAACCGATTTTTCACAACCCGCCAAGATGAATAGAGAAGCTAACGCAACAAGCCATTTTTTCACTTGTTTACTCCTAAAAATGAAAGTGAATATAGAAAAGAAGTGGTTATAGAAAAGAAATTCCTACACCTATTTTCTATGTTAACTGAGTTGGAATTCAAAGCCACAAGGCAAAACTAAAACTAAAACTAAAAAACCCATGGCTGACTCATCAGAGCCAGCCATGGGTTTTACTTACTTCAGTGAATTAACCACCGAAGTCATCAAGAAGGATGTTCTCATCTTCTACACCAAGGTTCTTCAGCATGCCAATCACAGCCGCATTCATCATCGGTGGACCACACATGTAGTATTCACAATCTTCAGGCGCTTCATGGTCTTTCAGATAGTTTTCATACAATACATTGTGGATGAAACCTGTGTATCCATCCCAGTTATCTTCAGGCATTGGATCAGAAAGCGCACAGTGCCATACGAAATTCGAGTTTTCAGCTGCAAGGCCGTCAAAATCTTCAACGTAGAACATCTCACGCTTAGAGCGCGCACCATACCAGTAAGACATTTTACGGGTAGATTTTAAACGCTTAAGCTGATCGAAGATGTGTGAGCGCATTGGAGCCATGCCCGCACCACCACCGATAAAGACCATTTCTGCATCCGTATCTTTGGCAAAGAACTCACCAAATGGACCAGAAATAGTACATTTATCACCTTCTTTCAGTGACCAAATGTAAGAAGACATCTGACCCGGTGGCACATTGGGATTATTAGGCGGCGGCGTAGCAATACGCACGTTTAGCATAATAATACCGAACTCTTCAGGGTAATTCGCCATTGAGTAAGCACGAATAATATCTTCATCAACTTTTGACTCGTAGCGGAACAGGTTAAATTTGTCCCAATCGCCACGATACTCTTCTGGCACGTCAAAATCTGAATATTTGATGTGGTGTGCTGGCGCTTCGATCTGAATGTAACCACCAGCACGGAAAGGTACTGATTCGCCATCAGGGATCTGAAGTTTAAGCTCTTTAATGAAGGTGGCTTTGTTGTCGTTAGAGATAACGGTACATTCCCACTTTTTAACACCAAAAATTTCTTCAGGAAGTTCAATATCCATGTCTGTTTTCACAGCCACTTGACACGCTAAACGTTCACCCTCACGAGCTTCACCTTTAGTAATGTGATCAAGTTCAGTAGGAAGAATATCACCACCGCCAGATTTCACTTTTACACGGCATTGACCACAAGAGCCACCACCACCACACGCCGATGATACAAAGACACCAGAACCTGCAAGTACGCTCAGTAGCTTACCACCTGGATTAGTCACAATAGACTTATCTGCATCACCGTTAATTGAAATTGTAATGTCGCCTGTTGGAACTAGCTTAGATTTAGCAAATAGAATTACCAAAACGAGTGCTAGAACAATCAGGGTAAACATCACTACACCAAGAATAATGTCCATTGACTATTCCTTAATTGTTGCGGTTTACCCGACTTACAGTTGAACACCAGAGAAAGACATAAAGCCTAACGCCATTAGACCCGCCGTGATGAAGGTAATCCCTAAACCACGTAAACCCGGAGGTACATCTGAATATTTCATTTTCTCACGGATACCGGCAAGAGCGACAATCGCTAACATCCAACCCACACCCGAACCGAAACCGTAAACGACGGATTCAGCAAAGTTATAATCACGCTGAACCATGAAAGATACACCACCAAAAATGGCGCAGTTCACTGTGATTAAAGGTAAGAAAATGCCCAGCGCGTTATACAAAGGTGGGAAAAAACGATCCAATATCATCTCTAAGATCTGTACCAATGCGGCAATAACACCGATAAAGGTAATGAAATTTAGAAATGTAAGATCAATATTTTCACCCAATGCACCCGGTTTAAGTAACAAGTTATAAACCAAGTTATTCACTGGTACTGAAATGGTCAGAACAACAGTAACCGCAATCCCTAAACCAAACGATGTCTTTACTTTCTTAGATACAGCAAGAAATGTACACATACCCAAGAAGAAAGAGAGTGCCATGTTTTCGATAAAAATCGATCGAACAAGCAAACTGATATAATGTTCCATAACGCCCTTACTCCTTCGCTTCTAGTTGTTCAGGTTTGAACGTGCGAATCGCCCAAATCATGAAGCCAATTAGGAAGAATGCCGAAGGTGCTAGCAGCATCAAACCGTTAGGTTGATACCAGCCACCATCTTTCACAAGAGGTAGAACTTCCATTCCAAATAGCTTGCCTGAACCAAGAAGTTCGCGGAAGAAACCAACAGTGATCAATACAAAACCATAACCCAGACCATTACCGATACCATCGATAAAGGAAGGAATCGGTGCCGACTTCATTGCAAATGCTTCAGCACGGCCCATTACGATACAGTTAGTAATGATCAACCCTACGAACACCGATAGCTGTTTCGAGATATCGTATAAGTAAGCACGTAGGATCTGGTCAACAACAATAACCAATGAAGCAATGATCGCCATCTGAACGATGATACGCACACTGTTAGGTATGTGGTGACGAATTAACGAAACGAATAAGTTAGAGAAAGCCGTTACAAACATAACGGCTAGCGTCATAACAAACGCCGTTTCCAACTTAGTGGTTACCGCAAGGGCAGAACAGACACCAAGCACTTGAAGTGCGATTGGGTTGTTATCCAACACTGGCGCTAGAATGCTCTTTTTAATCTCTTTTGCGCTAGACATTAGTTCAAACCTCCGTCACGAACTTTTGCTAGGAATGGACCAAAGCCCATATCACCTAACCAGAAGTCGAAAGTGTGTTGAACACCGTTACTGGTTAGTGTTGCGCCAGAAAGTCCATCAACGCCATGCTCAGATCCGGCAGGAGCGCCACCTTTCACAACTTTAATTGCAGGTTGGTGGTTGTCATCAAACAATTTCTTGCCAACAAATTGAGCTCGCCATGATGGGTTTTCAACTTCACCACCCAATCCCGGAGTTTCACCTTGTTCGTAGTAAGTAATGCCGGAAACGGTATTACCATCGGTTTCTACAGCCACAAATGCGTACATCATTGACCACAAACCATTACCGTGAACGGGAACAATCACTTTAGAAATCTCATCGCCACTTTTCACTAGGTAAACAACCCCAGTATTGGCACGACGAATAATCTTCGCTTTATCTTGTTCCGCTGTTAGCTTGATAGATTGAGCTGGGTCTTTAGAAGCTTTGCGTTGATCATAGGCCGTTGCATCGCCATCAACAAAGTTCCCGGTTTTAAAATCAATCAAACGAGGTTCAATGTATTTAGCAAAAAGCTCTGGCACGCTACCAGACTCGTTAATGCCTGCAACTTCAACAATCTTGCTTTGCTTATCAAGTACTGCGTTAACTTTTTGCTTGTCACGCAGGCCAACCGCTGCTGTCGATACGATGATTGAGCACACTAAGCTCAATGCGATAACAACAAACAGCGTTTTTTTAATGCTATCGTTATTACTTGCCATAGCGTGCTAGTCTCCGCTTGATGTTCTTCTCAATCACAATATGGTCAAACAAAGGTGCAAATAGGTTCGCAAATAAGATCGCCAGCATCATACCTTCTGGGTAAGCTGGGTTAACCACACGAATCATCACACACATTGCACCAATCAAAATACCGTATGCCCATTTACCTTTGTTAGTAAATGAAGCCGATACTGGGTCGGTTGCCATGAAGAACATACCAAACGCAAAGCCACCAAGTACTAGGTGCCAATGCCAAGGCATATTAAACATTGCATTTGTGTCTGAACCAATAACATTGAACAGCGTTGATATGGCAATCATACCTACCATAACACCCGCAATAATGCGCCATGAAGCAATGCCCATGTAGACAATAAATGCCGCGCCAATCGCCAGTGCTAACGTCGATACTTCACCGATAGAGCCAGGAATGTTACCAACAAATGCGTCCATCCAAGTAATGGCTTCGCCAGTGACCTTATTGATCAGAGCACCGTTACCACCTTGAGCCCATTGGCTTAGCGCCGTTGCACCAGAAAAACCATCTGCAGCTGTCCAAACAACGTCACCAGAGATCTGTGCTGGGTAGGCGAAGAATAGAAAAGCACGACCGGCTAATGCTGGGTTTAGGAAGTTACGCCCGGTACCACCAAAGATTTCTTTGGCAACAACCACGCCAAAGGTAATCCCTAAAGCGGCTTGCCATAAAGGCAGTGTGGGTGGAACAATCAGAGCAAACAAAATTGAAGTTACAAAGAAACCTTCGTTAACTTCATGCTTACGCACCATACAAAACAGCACTTCCCAAAAACCACCGACCAAGAATACCGTGGCGTAGATAGGTAGGAAGTAAGTCGCACCAAGCAGCATCATACTTGCCCAACCGGCTTGCGTACTTAATGTACCGCCAAGCATTTCAGTTAGCCAATAGTGCCAGTTACCACTGATGACTGTCGCCAATTCAGCGCCAGAATACAGATGGTTAAGTGCAGTAATCGATTGGTGACCAACGTTATACATACCCCAGAACATCGCTGGGAATACCGCTAGCCAAACCATGATCATGATGCGTTTGAGGTCAACGCTATCACGAACGTGTGAGCTTCGTTTTGTAACTAAACCAGGCGTATAAAAAAGCGTTGCGGCTGCTTCATACAAGGCAAACCATTTTTCATGTTTGCCGCCAGGTTCAAAATGATGCTCGATGTCTTCAAGAAACTTTTTAAGGCCCATGAAAATTACCCTTCCTTCTCAATCTTGTCTAGGCACTCACGAAGTAGCTGACCATATTCGTATTTACCAGGACATACAAAGGTACACAATGCGAGATCTTCTTCGTCCAGTTCAAGGGCACCGAGACGTTGAGCGCTATCGATGTCACCTGCACATAGGTCACGAAGTAGGAGCGTTGGTTCCATATCTAGTGGCAACACTTTTTCATAGTTACCAATAGGTACCATCGCACGATCACTACCATTGGTTGTGGTTGTCATGTTGAACAACTGACCTGTGAAGAGATGACCAAGGAAAGAGCGAGTGACTGAAAATTTGTTCTTGCCAGGCATTGCCCAACCAAGAAAATCTTTGTCACGACCTTCACGCAGAACCGATACTTGGAGGTGGTAACGACCAAGATAAGCTACAGGCCCCGCCGCTTTCACACCAGAAAGTACAGAACCAGAGATGACACGAACTTCGCCCGGCATCAATTCGTTATCCGTTAACTCTTCGAGGCTAGCACCAATCTGAGTACGGACAAGACGAGGTTTGTTGACTACGGGTCCTGCAAGCGACACCACTCGTTGTGTGTATAGCTCACCGGTTAAGAACAATTGACCAAACGCAATCACGTCTTGGTAATTGATGCTCCACGCCACATTGACTGCATTTACTGGATAGAGGAAATGCATGTGAGTCCCTACAAGACCTGCAGGGTGTGGGCCATCAAACACATGTTCTTCAACGTTTGGCTGTGAAGAGCGTGGTAAGCTAGTACCAGATTTACAGACGTAAACCTTGCCCTCAGTCAGAGTTGAAAGGATATCGAGACCAGCGACGAATGCTTCAGATTGCTCATTAATGATCGTCTCAGGTTTTGCCGCTAATGGATTGGTATCCATTGCTGTCACAAAAATAGCCTGAGTTGAAGACTCAATTGCTGGAACCTTGCTAAACGGACGAGTACGCAACGCAGTCCAAAGACCAGACTCAACTAACTGAGTTTTAACCGTTTGACGGTCAATACTTGCTAGTTGGCTAGCTTCAAAGCTATCGAACGTGATTTGCTCATCACCTGCCACTTCAATCACTACGGATTGTAGGACACGTTTGGCGCCACGATTGACTTCGATAACCTTACCGCTTGCTGGTGAAGTAAATTTAACACCCGGATTCTTTTTATCTTCAAAAAGAATTTGAGCTTTCTTTACTTCATCGCCTACGCGAACATGCATGGTAGGACGCATGCCAACGTACTCTTCGCCAAGCAAGGCGACTTTAGTGATGGTCTTACCATCATTAATCACCTGGGAAGGAGTTCCTGCAATAGGAAGGTCCAAACCCCTTTTTATTGTAATCATACGCACTTGCACTATTTTATCGGGAAAAAGATTCTTTTAATTGCGTAAGTTCAAGGCTTGTTTATCTTTCATGGTCGTTCTTGATAAGAGGCCAAATGAAAGTTAAACCAGCCTTAGACACGACATTTCTGTGTCCGATTTTGGCTTGTTTTAAACGCCAGAACCGCAACATCCTTTTAATAACCTCATCACAAGTATGGTATGAGATCCATTAGGTGCAATAGTCTAGCATTTTTTCGGAACCTGATGCCATGACCAATCCTCTGATAAGTCGTTTTATTTGGAAGGATTTGAATCATAAAGGCTAGCGAATAGTCATAACTTTGAAGCATCGCACAAATAACCTATTCCTTACCCCTTATGAGTATTTATTTTTATTCACTACCTAAAACAATTTCTCTCAACTTGTTCATCTCGTCAATTTGTTTAAATACTGTTAACATTCCGCTCAAAAACAGAACAAGAGAACGGCATATTCAGACGGTTCTGAACGAGTTATTTTCCACCGCCCATACACATAGGACTATCAGGTACGCCACTAATTTGCGCCTGCCACTCTTGTGGTGTGTAGGTATGAATCGAGAGTGCATGAATGTGGTTCGCTAACTCTTCAGCCAACACTTGGTTAACCTGTCGGTGACGGCCGATCAAACGCATTCCTTCAAAACTGTCACTCACCACAATGACTTTAAAATGGCTTTCCGATCCTGAAGGCACATTGTGCATATAGCTTTCATTTTCGACTTTCAAATAATCAGGGTGAAATGCTTGATGCAATTTTTGTTCGATTATGGGTTGGATCATACCGTTGCCTTTCTTCCTCAAATAAGAGCATGAGAACATATACGAGTGTAAAGAGATTTAAGTTTAACTAGCCTTATAGAATAGCGAAAGGTTTTGGTTCCTTGTTTCTACGCCATTTGAGACAATGCATCCGTAATTCTCACTACGACCTATAAAAAATTATGAAAACAGAGTTGGCACTGCATGATCGAACGTTGAGCTTGCACCGTTTCCCACATCGTTCAAACGAAACATTACAAGCTTGGGATGCGGGCGATGAATATATGATTAATCATATTGAAGCGTTGAATTTAGCAATAGGCAAACGCATCCTTATTTTAAACGATCACTTTGGCGCTCTATCGTGTTGGTTTGCAGATAAGCACCACGTCACCATGATGAGCGACTCTTTTATTTCGCAACAAGGTACGTTAAACAATCTTCAGCGCAATCAGTGCCGCAACGTGCAATTGCTCTCAACAATGGATGCCATCCCTGAATCGGTCGATCTGGTGCTTTTTCAATTGCCCAAGAGCAATCGCCACTTGGTTTGGCAATTAAGCCAACTCCGTCAGTCCCTTGCCCAAGATTGCCCTGTGATAGCGGTCAACAAAGCGAAAGAGATCCACACATCAACCTTAAACTTATTTGAAAAGTATTTAGGTTCAACAAGCACTTCTCTTGCATGGAAAAAACACCGCCTCGTTTTTTCAGCACCGAACGTATCACCGATTGAAACGGTGGAACCCATAACTGAATGGGCCGTAGAAAGCGAATCCATCCGTCTAAAAAATCTGCCGAATGTCTACTCAGGTGAGGGATTGGATCTCGGCGCACGCTTTTTTCTACAGCATCTTCCACAAGATCCTAAGTTACAGCACATCATCGACCTTGGATGCGGCAACGGGGTGTTATCAATCAAGATGGGCCAACTCAATCCTCAAGTACGCATGACCTGCGTTGATGAAAGCTTGATGGCCGTCGAGTCTGCAAAGCTAAATTTGCTGGAGAATTTAGGAGAAGATCGCAATATTCAATGCATTGCGAATAACTGCTTAGATGGTTTTCAACAAGAGAGTAGCTGTTTAGTATTGTGTAACCCACCATTCCATCAACAACAAGCTATCACGGATCACATTGCTTGGCAGATGTTCTGTGATGCAAAGCATGTTCTTAAAAAAGGGGGACGATTATTAGTGATCGGCAATCGCCACCTCGGCTACGATGTAAAACTAGCAAGATTATTTGGCCAAGGGCAGGTAAAAACTGTCGCGACCAACCATAAATTTGTTATCTTACAAGCAACTAAATAGGCAAGGATAAGAAAGGAAATGACCATGAAAAAACTGGTTCTCGCAGCCTCAATCGCATTACTCACCGCTTGTGCCGCACCTCAGCAACAGCAAATCAACTTTATGCCTACTGCAACGACCAGCAAAAATACGGTCGTCAACAATAAAGCCTTTACTCTGGTTAGCAAAGATGTTCGATCGGCGCAATATGTGGCTTTAGTGGATAGTGGCCGCTCTAATATTGAGCCAATTCATGCCAAACAAAATGTTCGCATTGCGGTTGAGAATGCGTTGGCAGAGCAATTTAGCTCTCAAGGCTATCGCTTAACAGTGAACAGCGAAAACAATGTCACCGTTGAAATTGCAGAAGCACTAGTGACGGTAAAACACAGCGTCATGTCGAATGAAATGGATGGCAGTGTCACGCTTGAAATCACCGCGGAAACACCAAAAGGCAAATTGGTGAAAACGTTCAACGGAACGGCAAAACGTTCCGGTACACTCAGCGCTTCAAATGATGAGATTGAAATGGTACTCAACGATGTCATGAACTTGGTACTTAAAGAAATTGCCAATGACAGCGAACTTAATGGTTATTTACAGGAGCGCTTTTAATGTTACGTTCTCTCGTTACGACATTAGCGCTCGTCAGTTGCACTGCGTTTTCGGCGCCCAACGTCCTAATTGAGACGAACTTAGGGTCATTTACTGTTGAACTTAATACAGAGAAAGCGCCAACCACTGTCGCAAACTTCGTAAAATATGTTCAAGATGGCAGTTATGTTGGCAGCCAGTTCCACCGCATTATCCCAGGATTTATGGCACAAGGCGGCGGATTTGATGCGGATTTAAAACAACTCACCACTTACGCTCCCATCAAAAATGAAGCGAGCAATGGGTTGACCAATGACACTGCGACGATCGCAATGGCCCGTACCAATGATCCTAACTCGGCTACTCGCCAATTCTTTATTAACTTGGTCGATAATGATTTTCTCAACTACAACGCTCGCCCACCGGGTTATGCCGTCTTTGGTAAAGTCACGCAAGGGTTTGATGTTGTGCAAAAAATGGCTCAACAGCCGACCAGCACGAAAGGGCGAATGCAAGACGTCCCCATCGAACCAATCGTTATTACGAATGTCACACTAGAACAATAACCATACCAACGCCGATTTATCGGCGTTTGATTTTATTGGGTCGCCTTTCGACCTAAGCTGCTTTACTGACAAGGATTCGCTGTATGCCATCAACCTCCTCCTCTCTCACTTGGATGGAAACTATCCGTAGCTATCTTGATAAACGCCTATTGTGGGTATTTATGATGGGGTGTTCGAGCGGTTTTCCGTGGGTTTTGATTGGTTCAAATATGTCAGGATGGCTAAAAGATGCAGGCTTAACCACCGCTGCTATTGGTTATTTTGGCAGTGTCTTCGCAGTTTACGCGATTAATTTTCTATGGGCCCCATTGGTGGATCGCGTCAAATTACCCATTCTGACGCCATTATTAGGTCAACGCCGCAGTTGGGTATTTTTGTGCCAATCGATCATTTTGATCTGTACGTTGCTGATTGCGGGTGTCAATCCAGCCCAAAATTTGATGTTTACCTCAATGCTTGCCTTGGGCATTGCGATCGCTTCTGCCACTCAAGATATCGCGATTGATGCTTTTCGTATCGATACTTTCCCCAAATCACAAGCCAATAAGCTGCCACAAGCCTCCGCCATGGCCATCATGGGGTGGTGGACTGGATATTCTCTGCCGGGCTATCTCGCTTTTGTAAACGCCGATAGTATCGGTTGGAATGCCGTTTATTATGGCATGGCACTCTGTGTCGGGCTGTTAATGCTTTTCACGCTCTTGGTGGGAGAACCAAAAACACATCGCGAAGCACTACAGCATCAAGCGGAGCTGCGACACAATCAGGTAGTTGGTTCGAAAGTCGTCGCGTGGTTCACCGTTACCGTAATCGAACCATTTCTCGATTTCTTCAAACGCAATGGCGCGCAAGTAGCACTAACCCTGCTGTTGTTTGTCTTTTTATTCAAGATTGGCGAAGCTTTTCTTGGCCGAATGTCGATTCCATTTTACAAAGAAATTGGCTTTAGCAACGAACAAATTGGCCACTACTCGAAGTTAATTGGTTGGGGAGCAACCCTATTCTTCACTTTGATTGGCAGTATGTTTAACGTGCGATTTGGTATTGTTCGCGGTTTGATGATTGGTGGCATCGCGATGTCTGCCAGTAATTTGATGTTTTCGTGGATCGCTCAAGTTGGCCCTAATGAGCATCTGTTCTTGGCGACCATAATTGTCGATAACTTTACCACTGCGTTTTCCACCGTGGCCTTTGTTTCGTTTCTTACTGTGTTAACAGGGCAGGCATTTTCAGCAACACAATATGCGCTATTGGCCTCTCTAGGAAACTTTGGCCGCACCACGTTGGCCTCTTTTAGCGGAGAGCTGGTCGACTATCTCAATAATTGGTCACTGTTCTTTATTATTACTGCACTGATGGTAGTACCAAGCCTTATCATGCTCTACTCACTGCGCCATTATTTTGCTGATTTACTGCAAAAAGCTCGGCAGAGAGACATCGATGATATTGCCAAGCAAGGCATTGATAAGCGTTAGATGAAAAAAAGGTCGTACAATACGACCTTTTTTAATTTGATGTGCCCGCTATAGACTACGGATAGAGACCTTTACCAAATAAGTTAAACACTCTCGCAACACCTTGCGTAAACAGCATCGGCTCAGTTAGCACCGTTAAGCATAAACAATCTTCATCCACTTTGGTAAAAGGGCTGTGTTTAATACTCGCATCTCTTTGAATGAAATCACCCACTTGATAATGTCCATCTTCATCACTGAAACCACCATGGAGCACCAAGGTCGACTCAACCCCTTTGTGTGTATGCTGAGGGATCTGCACGTTGTGATTGATGTACATCAGGTTCATGCGAGAGTCTTCAGCAATATCTAGGTGGGCACTAAAAACTTTACCACCATAGCTGCGCCACTCGCCTTTGAAGCGAATGAGTTGGCTCAACGTACTAGGCAGCATCATAACGCGATCATTGACTTTAATTTCTATCGACTCAGGCTTACGCAAGGTCGATGGGTGTAGGGTATCCAGCGCCGTGATCGTTTCAAACATCTGGTTTAAATGATCATCATTAGAAGCGGCCATTCTTTGTTGCGGTAACGATTGGCTCAGCAATGCTTCGGCGGCCCGAGTTTCTAAGTATTGAACCTGTTGACGACACTGAGTACAGAGTTCAAGGTGAGTGGCAATCATAATGCCATGCGCCGCATCAATTGAACCATTGGCATACTGCTGCAGTACTTCGTTGCTTGGATGGTGGCTCATAATTGCTCCGCTTGAATAGAATGTCTAAGTTTTTCAACGGCTAGTCGTAAACGCGATTTGACAGTACCGAGAGGAATATTGAACATCTCCGCAACCTGCTGCTGGGGTAGTTCTTCAAGATACACCGCCTTCACGATGGCTTGCTGAGCTTCAGGCAACAACGCCACAAACTTTAATATTTGCTCTTTTAACATGTCATGTTCAGGACAATAATGTTCAACCAAATCAGGTGGGCAGTAGTCAGTTGGCCAAATATCATCGGCATAAACATGTAACTCTCGTCCGCGCTGCTTACGCAGGAGATCAAAACACAAATTGCGTGCAATCGTGTAAACCCACGTCGAAAGCGAACTTTTTCGGTTATCGAATAGGTGAGATTTCTGCCACACCGTGGTCATGGTTTCTTGCACCATTTCTAACGCCACTTGCTCACTGCCTACATGCTTAAACGCAAACTGTTGTAAGCGAGGAGAGAAATAACGAAACACTAAGGCAAACGCCTGCTTATCACGTTGCTTGACACGTTCCATGCATTCAGCCCAGTCTTGCTTGGTGTAGCTTGGGCTTAGCGACACACTATGCTGAGAATCACTGCTCATGCTGCGCTCTTCCTTTAGGAGTAACCGTTGTTATTGGCATACAGTAGCCATAAACCTTTATACGTGAGTAATGCATACATCGATCACTCGTCGTATTCTTTTTTATGCAGAGCCACTACTACAGAGCGACTTCTCGTTTAAGTTTACTACACGCTTTCAAAGTTAGTGTGAGACTTCGATTACCTGCAATAAAAAGTCAACCGCACTGTGCGCGTCATCCTGCCTCATTAAATCATCAAATTGTTGAATCGAGATAGGGAGCAGCTCTAGCCATCGCTGCGCCACCCAACTGGCATCATCAAAAAAACAGTGCGAATAGAGCTCGCCAAGCTGAGGGAATTGCTGATAAACCGCTTGTAGCTGGTGGCTTAAATACCATTCGTGAGGTTCTAAATCTCTTACTGGCCAACTGGGCAATGACGTGACCTGAGCAACTCGCAGGCCATCAAATTCGCTCACTACTGACTCTATTTTAAAGCGCTCCATTCCCATAACAGTTAATCCTAACATCCCATTGTCGAGCGCTTCAAAATCAACAATCTTAACCAACATCCCAAATTTAGATAACTGATTTGCTTTATTGCCTTTTTTGTTATCAATCAAACAAATCCCAAATGTAGAGTCAGACTGGCTGGATTGAGTGACCATCCTCTTATACCTTGATTCAAAGATCCGTAGCTTCATTTTCCCTTCTGGTAAAACGATTGAAGCTAAAGGAAACAGCATCAATTTCTTCATCATTCATCACTCTTCATCATGCCCGTCAATAAATACGTTGAAGATTACAAAACGATCACTAACTAAAAATGTTGGTTTATCGATTTGCATAAAACAATACTAAAGCAAACGTTTAAGTGATTAAAATCACATTAAAGATGCAAGCGAACGAAATATTAATTTAGTTCCGAGCAAATATTCATTAACGTGACCGTAGTCACTAAGTTTGTTCACTTTTGCATTCGCAATCACTTTTAATTGAGATTTTTATCGTTATTATTCGGGCCAATTGAACGCACATCAGAAATATACGTGTGCTGAATTATGACAAAACATAGAGAGTCCCCCTTATGCGTAAATCACTTCTAGCTCTAGGCCTAATGGCTGCAACTTCTGCTCCAGTTATGGCCGCTGACTATTCAGATGGCGACATCCATAAAAACGATTACAAATGGATGCAATTTAACCTAATGGCTGCAATCGATGAATTACCAGGTGAATCATCGCATGATTACCTAGAGATGGAATTTGGCGGCCGCTCAGGGATTTTTGATCTGTACGGTTACGTTGATATCTTTAACCTGCTAAGCAACCCAAGCAGTGACAAAGAAGGTGCCGAAAAAATCTTTATGAAATTTGCACCTCGTATGTCACTAGATGCACTTACAGGTAAAGATTTGTCTTTCGGGCCAGTGCAAGAGTTGTATGTCTCTACGCTAATGGAATGGGGTGGTAACTCTGGCGTTAACACTCAAAAAGTGGGCCTTGGCTCTGATGTGAATGTGCCTTGGTTTGGTAAAGTGGGTTTAAACCTGTACGGTACTTATGATTCAAATGAGAAAGATTGGAACGGCTTCCAAATTTCAACCAACTGGTTCAAACCTTTTTACTTCTTTGAAAACGGCTCGTTTATCTCTTATCAAGGTTACATCGATTACCAATTTGGCATGGATGACAAAAATACTGCACTAAAAACCTCAAATGGTGGTGCAATGTTTAACGGTATTTACTGGCACTCCGATCGCTTTGCTGTTGGCTACGGCCTTAAAGGCTACAAAGATGTTTATGGTCTGAAAGATGAAGGTCTTGCAGGCAAAACAACAGGCTTTGGTCACTACCTAGCTGTGACTTACAAGTTCTAATCGAACCTAAGTTTTTAGCTAAATGGCGCTCTCGAGCGCCATTTTTATTGCTTTCCATTTCTACCTCATTATCCTTGGCGCAAAGTCAACAATGGAGAGGTGTTATGAATATCGTCGTGCTTGGGCCGGGCGCGGTTGGGTTGCTTTGGGCGACAAAGCTGCATGCTGCTGGACACCGCGTTTCATTATGGGGCAAACAACCTCAATCTTCACTTTCCATTGCTTTAGATAAACAGGCGTCTATTACCCTGCCCTACAATGATCACAGCGCGCTCTGCCATGCCGATCTCTTACTGATTACTGTTAAGGCTTGGCAAGTCGAGCAAGCGCTCACTCCACTGCTGAATACACTCAATCGTGACACCATTTTGCTATTTATGCACAACGGCATGGGCGCGCTTGATTCGATGCAGGATCAACTGAATGACTTTCCTATTGTGCTTTCAACCACCACGCACGGTGCACTCAAGCCGTCAATGAATCAAGTATTGCATACTGGCAAAGGCGTAACTCAATTAGGGGCTTACAACGCCCAAGGCAAGCAGTGTCAGTTTCTAGTGGATGTACTTCAGCATGCATTGCCAGACGTAATGTGGAATAACACGATTGAAGAAGCACTATGGCATAAGCTTGCGATTAACTGCGCGATTAACCCGCTCACCGCGTTAGAGCAATGCCGCAATGGTGATTTAGCCGATGAACGCTTCCAACGGCCGCTGGAAAATATTGTTGCAGAAGTCGCCGATGTCATGAGCGCTGAAGGCTTTGCGATCACTCAATCATCACTGCTTGCTAAGGTTAAGCTGGTGATTCAAGCCACAGCAGAGAATTATTCGTCAATGCATCAAGATATTTTCTATCAACGTAAGACTGAGATAGACTTTATTACGGGCTATTTACTGAAGAAAGCAGAGCAACATCAGCTCGCAACACCAGAAAATAGTAAGCTATATCACGCCATTCAACAGATAGAACACAGCTGGAAAAGCCAATGAGTAAACGAATTTTAGTCCCGATAGCAACGGGCTGCGAAGAGATGGAAGCGATCACCGTGATTGATATGATGGTCAGAGCTGGCTATCAAGTCGTGGTTGCCAGCGCTAATCTCGACGGGCAATTGATGATGAAAGCCTCACGCGGAGTGACATTAACCGCAGACTGTAAACTGCTGGATGTGATCGATAAAGAGTTTGACGTGATTGCGCTGCCCGGTGGCGTTGGAGGCGCTGAGATCTTTCGTGACAATCCAGTGCTAATCGAAATGCTCAAGCAACAGCATAACCATGGTCGATGGTTGGCGGCTATTTGTGCCACGCCAGCCTTAGTTTTGCAACATCATCAGCTTTTCCCGCAAGCGATCATGACAGGGCACCCGGCTTTTCGCGATCATATCCCCACTGATTTATGGCGAGATCAACGCGTAACCATCGATACAAACCATCAATTAATCACCAGCCAAGGGCCGGGAACAGCACTTGAGTTCGCGATGGAGATCATCATATCACTCTCAGGTAAAGCACACGCATGGTCAGTTGCACAGCCAATGGTGACACTGGCAGCATTGAATTATCACAAGTTAGGTGAGCAATAATGTTTGACGTGCAGACCATTCGCGATCAATTCCCCGCACTCAATCAAGCCGTGGATGGTGAGACTCTGATTTATCTAGACAGCGCCGCTACCACACAAAAGCCACAAGTGGTGATAGATGCCATTAGTCATTACTACAGTACGCAAAATGCCAATGTACATCGTGGTAGCCATCGCTTAACAGCAAAAGCGACCAGCGATTTTGAAGCGGCGCGTGACACTATGGCTCAATTTATTGGCGCATCATCTCGTAAAGAGATTATTTGGACTCGCGGAGCGACCGAAGCGATCAACCTGATCGCGCAGACTTACGCACGTAATATATTGCAAGCCGGTGATGAGATTCTAGTCAGTGAAATGGAACACCACGCCAATATAGTGCCTTGGCAAATCGTCGCGGCTCAAACCGGAGCAAGCGTCGTCAAAGTCCCCATCACGCCAGAGTGCCACTTTGATCTTGAGGCTTTTCAAGCACGGCTATCGAATAAAACCAAAATTGTCGCCCTAGCCCATACCACCAACGTGACGGGCACGCGCCAACCGATTGAAACTGTAATTAAACTAGCGCACCAAGTCGGCGCTGTGGTCGTGATTGATGGCGCGCAAGGAATTGTGCATGAAACTGTCAACGTGCGCGAACTCGACGCCGATTTTTATCTCTTTTCTGGGCACAAGCTTTACGCTCCCGCTGGCATTGGTGTTCTGTACGGAAAATTAGCGCTGCTTGAAACAATGCCTCCATGGCATGGCGGCGGCAAGATGGTAGAAAAAGTGTCGTTTGAAGGTACAACATTTGCCGAACTGCCGGGGAAATTTGAAGCAGGCACACCGAATGTCGCCGGGGCGATAGCCCTTGCCAAAGCAATCGAATGGTTACAAAACTGCAATCGAATGGCCGTAGAAACTCACCTGCATAGATTGCAAGCACGCACTTATCAAGCCCTGCAACAGCTCGATGATATTCGCGTAATCGGCTATCAACCGAATGCCAGTATTCTCAGTTTTGTGATGGATGGCGTTCATCATCAAGACATAGCCACCTTACTCGATCAGCAAGGCATCGCGGTTCGCTCTGGCCATCACTGCGCTCACCCATTAATGGATGCGCTCGGGTTAACTGGCACAGTGAGAATTTCGTTTGGTATTTACAATACCGAACAAGAGGTTGAACAGTTGATCGCCGCCATCACTAAAGCGGTTGATATGCTGTAATAATTCCCCCTTTAATCAAAAGGGGGAGATGCTCAGCTTGGATCGATATTTTTTATCTTATCGACAATGGCTTTAAGGCCATTACCACGTGAAGGACTTAAGTGGGCAATCAAGCCTATTTTTTCAAAATAAGCATCCACATCAAACGCTTGAATTTGTGCGTAGGTCTTGCCGTTGTACGCAGCAAGGACTAAAGCAATTAAACCACGCACAATCCGCGCATCCGAATCGGCACAGAAAGACCATATTCCTTGGTGCTCCTGCCCCACTAACCATACTTGACTCTCGCAGCCTGCAACACTGACTTGCTGCGATTTCAAAGCATCAGGCATCGTGGGCAATAACTTCCCCCACTGGATCACTTGTCGATAGCGATCTTCCCAGCCAGTAAAATTTTGCATGGTCGCCACAATGTCATCAGCGCTAATCTCACGACCAAAGGGGGAGGCAGGAAAAGGAGTCATTAACGTTACACCTTATGTTTCTGAATTAACTTTTCAACAATACGCGCTACGGCAACAAAACCAAAGGTTGCGGTAACAACCGTCGCAGCGCCAAATCCGCTGGCGCAATCCATCCGCTTTGGCCCTTCTGCGGTTGATTTCACCGCGCACACACTGCCATCGGCTTGCGGATATTTGAGCTGCTCTGTTGAGAACACGCAATCAATACCAAACTTACGCGCAGGGTTTATAGGGAAATTATGGCGATGACGAAGCGTATCTTTGAGTTTTTTTGCCAATGGGTCTTGAATCGTTTTGGTTAAATCCGCGACCTTGATTTGAGTTGGGTCAACTTGACCACCCGCACCACCGACGGTAATCACTTTAATTTTATTGCTACGGCAATAAGCCAGTAGTGAAGCTTTCGCTTTCAAACTGTCTATCGCATCAAGCACGTAATCGAACGTTTGACTCAAATAGCGGTGTTGGTTATCTGGCGTGATAAAGTCATCAATTAAGTGCACCACACACTCAGGGTTGATGAGCTTGACCCGCTCGGCCATCACTTCAATCTTACTTTGCCCAACCGTACCGCTCATCGCATGGATTTGACGGTTGATGTTGGTGACGCACACATCGTCCATATCAATCAGTGTTAACTCGCCAATGCCAGTGCGCGCCAATGCTTCGACCGCCCATGACCCAACGCCACCGATACCAATCACACACACATGCGCAGCACGCAGTATTTCAACCTCACGATTTCCATAAAGGCGACGAGTGCCTCCGAAGCATTGGTTGTAGCTATCTGAAGCGGGGGTATCGAGTTCACGCATAATTAAAAGTCCGATTGAAAGCGATAGAAAAATAAAGAGTGCGATTTATACGCACTCTTTATTTAAAAGTCTAGGTCGAAACCTGTGTCACTATTGTAGCTTTTCAGGCGGCAATGCCCAAGGTGCTTGTGTGGCTGAGTTTTCTAACCCCAGTTTCCAAACGCGACCAAAATGTTTGTAATGCCCTGCTTCCGTTCCGGCGCGCTCGCCCATGCCATGGTACAGATCGAGGTGGTTATCTTTTACCGCGCCGCCCGTATCTAGCACAATCAACATTCTCAACTGATGAGCGCCACTCCATGTACCATCGGCATTGAGCAGCGGCACTTCTGCTAAAATAGGTGTGCCCATTGGAAAGATGGAACGATCTCCGGCCACCGAGGCCATCGGCAGTAGTGGAATACCGGCAGAGCCAGTGACAGGGGCTGCCGCTTTGGGCGCAAAAAAGACATAGGAAGGATTTTGCTCTAGCAGCTCTCTTACCGTCGGTTCATCATTGGCTAGCACCCATTCCTTGATCGCTTTGAGTGACATTTTCTCTCGTGTCACTTCACCTCGTTCAATCAAGACTTTGCCAATACTGATATAGGCTTTGTTATTCTTACCAGCGTAAGCGAAGTACTCAAGCGTATCGTCATCTTCAAAATGCACAAAACCACTGCCTTGCACCTCCATAATGAAAGGGTCAATCAGGTTCGCCGCATAACCTAACTCAAGCCCTTTTTCAGCTAACGCACCATCATAAATTTGCGCACGCGTTGGGCAATCTGCCGAACATTCAGGCAAACCAAATACGGGATATTTGAATATTTCATCCGGTTGATGGCGAAGCTCCATCACCGGAGAAAAATAGCCAGTGAAAAGCACATTACCTTTTTTATCGCCACCACCAAGCTGCGCCGCTTGTATTCCAAAATTCGCCAAATCTTGTGGATCACCACTTTGCAAAATCCATTCACTGATCTGTTGATACAAAGGTTGATAAATCGCTGCCATCGACGCCGAGCGAGTCACCACTTGTTCGCTCTGTTTGGAAAATTGCGTAAAGTCACGTGGCGTATTGGACTGCACCGTGTCTACTTTGTTGAGCGCTTTAGAGAAATCACCATCCAAATATTGCTGAGCACGGTCGGTCGGTTGCGCACAACCAAACAGCAGCAGTACTGCCGCAAGAGGAAAAATTTGCTTAATCACAGAAGTTATCCGTTATTTGAGTTGCTAAAAGCATGACAAACTCGCGCCTAAACCGCAATCAGCGAATTGTTAACGGAGGTTTTTTTGGTATTTTCCTGACAATCGGAAGGTTGGATTGTAGTGCGACGACGACATTTGTGTCATTTCGGTATTGTTATCATCACGCATTTTGTAACGATAGCTCGTATCACCAATCTGGTATTCTAAAAAATGACCATCAAACTCAAATGAAGTGGTGAGTACTCGGCCACTACTGATCACGCCAGCTTTGCTCAATTCAATTCGTTTGGCTGAATAAGGGGCAACATATTGCTCAACCCAAACCCCATACACCTCATCCTTTGGCGAAAAATAGTTTTCCAACCGAGTAAAGAGATCACCGTATAGCGACGCTACGGAAATCAAGCCGATAATCACAAGCAGCATCAAACCTCGTTCAATGTACTTACGTCTTCGTAAGTTTATTGCCTGAGGCGTAACCGTAAGGCCTACGTTTTTTGTCATTTTCATGCGACTCAACTCGTTGGTTTTGGCCATATTTCGCCTTTATTGGCAAGCAGTCTAACGTGTCCTAAATCAGAGATAAAATCGGCGATTGAATAATTGCACCAAACTCAAAAAACCACTTGCCGACAAGTGAATAAAAAGTCATCATTTGAACATATTTAAACACCAAGGTGCTCTCAGAGTGAAAATTCGCAGTACAGCTCTCGTTAAAGGATTTAGACAATCTGCTCCCTATGTTAACGCTCACCGTGGTAAAACCATGGTGATCATGCTCGGCGGTGAAGCGATTGCCGATAAAAATTTCGCTAATATCATCAGCGATCTCGCACTGCTGCATAGCCTTGGTGTCAAAATTGTTTTGGTGCACGGTGCTCGCCCACAAATCAATCAAATTCTGGCGACACATCATTGCTCCACTCCTTATCACAAAGGCATTCGGGTCACTGATGAGGAAGCGCTCAGCTTAGTCATGCAAGCCGCGGGGCAGCTCCAACTCGCTATCACAGCACGCCTTTCAATGAGCTTAAATAACACGCCAATGGCAGGAACTCAGCTCAATATCGTTAGTGGTAATTTTGTTATCTCTCAACCATTAGGTATAGATGATGGTGTCGATTATTGCCACAGTGGCCGCATTCGCCGTATTGATATTGAAGGCATCAACCGTATGCTTGACCAAGGTTCGATCGTGCTACTGGGGCCTATTGCGAGTTCCGTCACTGGCGAATGTTTTAATTTGCTCTCTGAAGAAGTAGCCACACAAGTCGCAATACGCCTAAAAGCAGATAAGCTGATCGGTTTTTGCTCAGAGCAAGGCATTATCGATGAGCAAGGCAACGCGATTGCTGAACTATTTCCATCTGATGTTGAACGGATAATGCAGCGTATTGAAGCAGATACCGACCAAGTTCAGGATAATAGCTCAGGTACCTCACGCTTTCTGCGAGCCGCCGTTTCAGCGTGCCGCGCAGGTGTGCCACGTAGTCACTTAGTCAGTTACAAACAAGATGGTGCTTTGATCCAAGAGTTGTTCTCTTTTGACGGGATCGGTACTCAGATTGTCATGGCAAGTGCCGAACAAGTCCGTCAGGCACAGATCGATGATATCGGCGGAATTTTCGATTTAATCCGCCCGTTAGAAGAACAAGGAATATTAGTACGGCGTTCACGTGAGCAGTTAGAGCAAGAGATCCACAAATTCACGATTATTGATAAAGATGGCTTATTGATTGGTTGCGCCGCGCTTTATCCTTACCCAGAAGAGGGCATGGCAGAAATGGCGTGTGTTGCTATTCACCAGGAGTATCGGGACGGCAACCGCGGTTTATTGTTACTCAATCACATGAAGCAACAAGCAAAATCGATGCGTTTAGATCGCCTCTTTGTTTTGACAACGCACAGTTTGCATTGGTTTAGAGAACAAGGTTTTTATGAAGTCGGTGTGGAATCGTTACCGATAACTAAACAGAGTTTGTACAACTATCAACGCCGTTCAAAAATTTTAGTCCTGACGCTCTAACGTCAGGATATTGTATTTATTCGTTAAGTTATGGTGAATAGTTTATCTTTGATCAAGTGCAAACGTTTTCATTATTTTGTATACAAAATAAGCGCTTTATTTAACTTAATATTATGTGTAGAATCCGCC
Organism: Vibrio sp. V01_P9A10T6; assembly: GCF_963877065.1. Lineage (NCBI taxonomy): Bacteria > Pseudomonadati > Pseudomonadota > Gammaproteobacteria > Vibrionales > Vibrionaceae > Vibrio > Vibrio sp. V01_P9A10T6. Next base: position 52,942 of record NZ_CAWNTB010000110.1, on the reverse strand, counting down.
GACATCATTAATGATGTACATTTAATGAACAACACAGGAACTTGGCTTTATACCGATTGGTCAGATACCAGTAGGTCGGCTTGCACGGATTGCTTTTACTACGACACGTACTTAAGAGCAAAAATTCTATGAAAACTGTTATTTGTAACTCACTTCAAAGCTTTTGGGATATGGCTGATAACCAATTCCTTGAAGGCCAACATGTGCATTGCGTATTTCCCGTTAACGACAAGCTACGAGTCTTTATACTCAGCTCGCAAGATCGTTATAAAATCAGAAACATCTCTTTTACTCATGCTTTCGCATAGCAGCACACCAAATCATTAATTGAGCTTCCCCTAAACAACGGAATGAATTCAACATACCATGTAAACTTCAAACTGTGTGGGGACTGCTCAAACTCGTTTATTCCAGTTGCTGATTTACGCTAGTCTCTTGTCTAATCTCGTAACTAAGCCGCTGGCTCGCTGCGTTTTTATCTTTAGCCCTCGTTTCATCGTTCCCATGTCAGCAAAAAGCATCAACTGCTTCTTAGCCCGCGTAATACCAGTATAGATAAGCTCTCTGGTCAATATCGGGCTAAAATCAGGCGGTAAAATCATCAGCGTTAGATCAAACTCACTGCCTTGTGATTTATGAATGGTCATCGCATAGGCTGTTTCGTGCTCTGGTACGCGGCTTGGTAAAATGGCTTTCACGCTACCATCTGGCAGCTCAAAATACACTTTCAAACGCGGTTCTTGCTCGCTCGTATCAAGCATGCATATGCCGATATCACCATTATACAAACCCAGCCCATGATCGTTACGCGCCACCATCACGGGTCGGCCGTGATACCAAATCTCATCTTGAGTCTTAATCAACTTACGTGCGACCAGCGCACGTTCAATGCGTTGATTCAAACCACTTACACCAAAATCCCCTTCACGAATAGCGCAAAGCAAACGACATTGATTAAAGCAATCCAATACGGCTTTGGCTTTTTGGGCTTGAGTTTCCGCAGCATAAGCACCAGAACTCTCGATGCGCGTGAGATAACGACCATACTCCTTGACTAAGGTTTTCAGCATTAGGTTATAGCTTTCACTGCTGAGTGAGTGGTGCGTAATATCAGCATAATTACATTTTAACACCTCATCCACCATAGCCACTTGCCCAGCATTAATCGCTTTTGCTAATTGACCAATGCCTGATCGGACATCAAAACGGTAGCTTTTTTGCAGCATACATAAGCTGTCTGAAATCGGGGTTGCGTTAGGGTGTGAATGAGCAATCAGTGTTTGATAGCCTGTTAACTTAGCTAGGTGCTCGCTGTGCGCTCGGCTGTAGCCTAAGGTCAAAAATGAACAAATGTCCCCCAGCACAGCGCCCGCTTCTACTGACGCGAGTTGGTCTTTATCACCCAGTAAAATCAAGCGCGCGTGTTTGGGTAATGCCTCGATTAACTTGACCATCATCGGTAAATCGACCATCGATGCTTCATCAACCACCAATATATCCAAATGCAGCGGGTTACGCTGATGGTGACGAAACTCAACACTGTTAGGTATGACGCCCAATAAACGGTGAAGTGTGCTCGACTCGGTGGGAATCGCCGCTTTCAACGCCGGCTCAACCGCCAGTTCAGCCACCGCTTTACCGATCGATTCCGTTAAACGTGCCGCAGCTTTACCCGTTGGTGCCACCAATTTAATGGTGGGCGTCTCACCTTGCTGTTGGGCTTGGGTAATCAAAGCGGCTAGTAATTTGGTAACCGTGGTGGTTTTACCGGTTCCCGGCCCGCCAGAAATCACGGCAAAGCGGCGTGTCAGTGCCACTGCCGCTGCGACTTTTTGCCAGTTGATGCAAACGCTTTGCGGGATCAGCGTCTCTAATGCTTCGAGTTCTTTCGCCATACGTGCTTGGCTAATGACTTGATCAATCTCATTCCAATCAAGTTCATCGGAGTTGACCACATCCAGAAAATCACACACTTGTTGCTGGCGTGCTGATGCATTGGCTGTCTCTGGCAATTGGCGAAGCGCATGGAGCAGAAAGTGGTATTGACGCGCAAACAGCGTATCGAGCAGCAACTTTAGCTTTTGGACATCAGTAGGCTTTAGGCTCATGGGTGTCCCAAAGCTGATTAAACGCTGTGCTAAGGTAACTTCATAATGCCAATAACGGTGTAGGTATAAACGTTGCCCATCAAACATTAAAGGCACCGCTTCCCCTTGTTGTCCGACTAAGTCTGAACGGTTGAGTAGCCAAGGCCAATCAATCGCCAATAGGTGCTGATTGACCGCCAATGCAGCCTCACCAAACAAGCCTAACTTAGCCGCAAGGTCGACACCCTGCGCCGTTGAAGCATCCACTAAAGGTAAGCAGATATGCCCCTTGGCCAATTCAGCACTGACCACCGCGGCAATAAATCCGAGCGCTTGGCTATGTTCAGCGCCAAGTTGCTGCTGGCTTTTTTGTTCGATAAAACGCGCGAATTGGTAATCTAACTGACGCATAGCGCCTTTTTCCGCTAACTGCTTAAGCGTTGTCATTAGCGTACTGCTCATAAATCTAACTCCATTTGCCCTGCATCGGTCGCGCGAGTATCTACGGTTTCTCCATCAATCAATCTGTCCATCTCATCAAGCAGTTCAAAGCTCGGTTTGGTTGAGAAAATCCCATGCTCAGACTCGCCATCCATGCCGCGCAAAAAGAGATAATAGACTCCGCCAAAATGGCGATGGTAGTCATAGCTTGCTAGACGACTGCGTAAGAATCGATGCAGCGCCAATGCGTAGAGTTGATATTGTAAATCATAGCGATGCTCTGCCATCGCCGCTTTCAAACGCTCGCCATGATAGGCGCTCACATCATCCCCCAAATGATTCGACTTCCAGTCCAGCACGTAATACTTTCCTTGATGCTCAAACAGCAAATCAATAAAGCCCTTCAGCATGCCCTGCACAGTGTAAAAACCAAGATCTCCAGCTTTAGCCGACAGTGGATCATGGCGTTGAATGACACGGTTCAATGCAGGAGCGCTCAGTACTTCTATCGGTAATAGAAATTCCATTTCAACCAAGCGCTGAGTGGCGGTTTTTTGGTTCAAACGCAACGTTTTGCCATCTAAAGGTGTCTGTAACACGGTATCGACCAGCGTTTGTAACACTGGTAACCATTCAATATCGATTTGTTCTCGCACCAGTAAATCCAGTATCACTTTTTGGTTAGCATCGCTGCTAGCAGGCTCAGTAAACTCTACCTCTTCAAAGAGAGAATGCAAAAAAGTACCGGGCGTTGCACCGCGTGGAAAAGTGAAAATGGAACGTTCAGGTTCAACCAGTAAAGCTTCCGCTTGCTCATCAACAGAGTCGATATCAAAGCCTGAGACTTCTAAACTCGCGTCGTGGCTAGCGTGTTTCACACCTTGTTTTACCAACCCAGAATAGCTGGTCATTCGCCAAAAACGGTCAATCTGCGCTTGCAGTGTTTTGGCACTCAATACCGGCGTCTCGACGCTCAACGCTTTAAACGGCTCTGGTTGCTCGGCTGGTGGCTCAGAAACACGAATGTATTGATTAGATTGAGCGTGCAGCGCAGCGTTAAGATCGGCAATGCCTGCGGCTTGACCATTTTGCAGCAGATAGCCAATGGCACTTAAATGCACACCGGTTGGCTCTTTGGTGGAGCGGCCATTACGCAGCGGCGCAATGCCGATAAAACAGCCATACACAGCACGAGTCAGCGCTACATAAATCAAGCGCAGATCTTCCGCAAGTCGCTCTTTATCTGCTTGCTTGAGAGAAGCTTCACTGGCGGTAATATCCAGCACAGTTTCCTCATTCACGGCATCATGATATTTGCCTTCACTTGCCTCTCGGTAGCTGACCACAAACGGCAGAAACACTAAGTCGTATTCCAAACCTTTCGATTTGTGAATGGTGACGATCTGCACCAAGTTACGTTCGGATTCCAAACGTTGAATTTGATCATCACAGCCCCCTAAGCCATGCTCGGCGTCACTGATAGCTTGTGCCAGCCAACGCAGTAAACCGTGATCGCTATCAATCTCTTGTCGCGCTTGCTGTAGTAGCTCACCAATGTGCATAAAATCGGTCAGTGAGCGCTCACCTTGCGGCTCTTCCAACCAACGTTCAGCGACGTGACGTTTACTCATCACACTGCGCAACATAGGAAGCACGCCGCGCTCAAGCCACAATTGGCGATATTGTTTAAATTCGTTAACCGCGTTTTCCCATACCGATTCGTCGTTGTTTAAATCATCCAAGCTGGCAGCATCTAAAGCGAAAAGTGGTGAGGCCAAACAAGCCCGCAAGGCGCGATCATGTTCAGGAGTCAGTACCGCTTGCAATAGACGCTGTACATCTTGTGCTACCTCGCTGCTAAAAACACTATCGCGGTTCGAGAGATAAACACTGGCAATGCCTTGCGTAGCGAGCGCCTCTTTCACCATACGACCTTCATTACCCGTCCGTACTAAGACTGCGATATCACCAGCTTGCACGCTCTTTTGCCCTTTAGCAGTATCAAAGTACGCTTGTTGATGCTGAGCGGCGCTCAAAATACTCTGAATTTGGCTGGCGCACGCTTTGGCCATGCATTGCAGGTATTCGCCTTTTGGCAACGGGCTGTCTTGCGTTTCTTGCAGCCAATAGGTGAGCGCAGGTTGCACGGTTCCGTTAAGCCACCATTGACGCTGCTGCGCATTTGGACTGGCTTCAACGGGTAAAAAGGGAATGTCTTGGTCGTAGATAAAAGCACTATCAGGCGTACTAAAAATCTGATTGACGGCATTGACCATATTCGCGCTAGAACGCCAGTTGGTCCCCAAGGTGTAGTGTGCGCTCACCTGTTTACGCGCTTTGATGTAGGTAAAAATGTCTGCACCACGAAACGCGTAAATCGCTTGCTTTGGGTCGCCAATCATAAACAAACCGCATTCAGCCTTAGGCAGATAAATGCGGCTAAAAATACTGTATTGCAGCGGATCGGTATCTTGGAATTCATCGATCATCGCAACGGGGTAAAGGCTGCGAATCCGCTCAGTCAGTATGCCCAGCTCATCATTATCTATCGCGGCAGAAAGCTGAGTGAGCAAATCATCAAACGATAACCACTGCTTTTGTGCTTTCGCTTTGGCAAGCATGGCTCGGCAATGAGTAATAGCGTGCGCTAGCAGCGGCGCTTCTAAGCTGATGGGTTGTTGCAAAAAGAGCTCAATGGTCGTGAACAGCGCATGTTGCGGGGGTTGACCTTTTTTCGACTTAGCCTCCAACGCGCTTTGTGCAAACTCTTGTAATTCGCTCGGTAGGTTCAATTCATGCTGCGGGTTGCTCGCCCACAACGCTAACCCTTCTAGCCGTTTCAGTAACGCTTTCTTGGTTGCTGCATGCAAATCTGAAGCTTCAATGCACGGCGGTAAATCATCGCATGAATCAAGCCACTGCTTTTTTAACGACTCTATGCGTGACAGGCACGATTGATAAAGCGCGCTTAAATCGCCACTCATCGCTTCAACAGAGAGCGTTAGCGCCGAGCCAGTTAAATAGCCACTGATTTTTTCAAGCAGCGCCGCTGGTGATGACCATAAACGGCGCACTTCCGCAGCAAGCTGAATCGACAACGGATAGAACTGACGACGCCAATAATCCGCGACCACTTGCGCTTTTAGATGGCTTTCATCGGTCACAAATTCGTTATTAAAACGGCTTCCCGATTCAAACGCATTTTGGGTGAGCATACGCTGGCAAAAGCCGTGAATGGTATAGACTGCCGCTTCATCCATCTGCCGTTCCGCTTGCAGTAATATTTGCGCCGCTTGCTTGTGATGACTGGTTTGCTCAAGTAGCGGTTTGATAACAGGGTCATCACTGAAACCGCGCGAAAAAGCGATACGCGCCTCATGAATGCGCCGCCGAATACGGTCACGAAGCTCAGCAGTGGCAGCTTCCGTAAAGGTCACCACTAGAATTTGATCGACCGTCAGTGGCACTTGATGACGTGACTTTGCATCACCATGCCCAAGTAATAGGCGCAAATACAAACCTGCAATGGTGAAGGTTTTACCTGTGCCCGCCGACGCTTCGATAAGCCTTGCACCGTGCAGCGGGAACGTAAGGGTATTTAATGGTGTTGTGACCGTAGCCGGGGTCATACTCATAAACAGTTAGCCTTTGAATACGCAAGCGAATGTGATCGCGCTTGAATAATGGTATGAATAATCAAAATAAGTTTATAAATTAAGACGTTGTGAGATCTTTCTCACGGTTCGCCAAACGGGCAGCCTTTACTATCCGCGCCACGTGTTTCGTCAATCTCACGATGATGCGAACCAACCAAATCATGGTCCCTCTGACCTGTGGCCGTACAGAAAACGCCCTACACAATAATGATTGACTGGCGGCCACTTTACTTTCCAAGCAGTTATCCATCGCTAAACATCCTGCGCCACTTGAACCCACAATCGTGGTCCTTGCATCACCAACGTGGCCAATAAACGCACCTGCTCAGCTAAGGCTTCATTCCACTGCGGCCAAATCCGCGCGATGTAAACATTGCTTCCTTCACCGTGGCTCATGTAACTTTCATTAAAGCTATCAGCCATTTTCTTGAGCGATTTATCGCGATCATCAACCCATTGACCACGGCTGAAGCCAGCTTCCACACAGGCTAACGCGGTTTTTGGAAAGTAAGCGAGCGGCGCTGTCATACCTTGATAAAACAAACCCACCAGTTCTGCGAGCAACGCTTTGGCTTGTTTGGTATCGGGCATGGGCGGATAAATAAAATGCTGCACACCTTCTTTACGATCGTAGCCCATCAAATGAGTAGGTTGACTTTCGCCCATCGCCGCTAGTGAGAGATGATCAATCCACGCGGCTAAATAGTCCTGCGCGCGAATCGAACCACTGCGGTAGCGCACTAAACCGGATTGATAGCGCTTAGTCAGCCACCCCGTCAGTTGTACGTTTTTGCCTTCACCAAACAATTCAAATCGCAGATCGATCTCTTGGTCATCAAGTGGCGAATGGCATAAGAAAGCGATTCTTTGCGCCAATTCTTGTGCTTGCACGCGATTAGTTTCAAATTCCAAGGATCCAAAAGCACCAATCGGTAACTTTCCTTGCGCGCGCTGCTGGTCGATGAATCTCTCAAGGGCATGCGGTGAATTGGGTTGATCAAGCAACAACTCTAGCAGTTCATCACGTAACTGGTAGCTCTCTAAGCCATTTAAGACAAAAGGTTCATCATCTTCCATTACCGGTAACGGAGGCTCGAACGTCACTTTAAGGCGACGGTTAAAGAAATATTGCACAGGCAAACGCCAAAACCGTTGCAGCTCAACCAGATCTAAACTGACAGGAAAGCTCGCCCCTTGTAAATAATCGCTTAGGGCGAGATTAAACTCACCACTGGCTCGCCCTTGCCGACTGGCGGCAGGTAGCCACTCTTTGGCATAGCTACCAGTTTTACTCAAAAAAGCATTAGGGCTAAAAGGCACCATGGCGTGAGTGGTCGTTAAAGCACAGGCTAAATTTTTGGCCGATTGATCGCAGCCAAGCGCTTCATCCCCGACCAAACAGTAATTTTGTTGGCAATACTCTAAAAGCTCAGAGACCAACACCGAAGGAACGCGTTCGGTATTATCTTGAATTGAGCGCCCAACGTAGCTGATGTACAAGGTTTGCTGCGCCGAGAGCATCGCTTCTAAGAACAAATAGCGGTCATCGTCACGCCGCGAACGATCGCCAGCGCGGGTGCGACCGTTCATCAAATCAAACCCTTCGGCTGGCATAGTGCGCGGGTAAACGCCATCGTTCATTCCTAGTAAACAAACGGTTTTAAAAGGGATGGAACGCATTGGCATTAAAGTACAGAAATTGACTTGTCCCGCCAGAAAACGCTGGCTGATGCGCGTACCTGACAATTTGTTTTGCAAATATTGAGTAATAATACTTGGCGCAAGTGCTTGCTCATAACCGGCCTCGGCCAGTTGATCTTTTAACTGCGACAAGGTGTCGCGAATCGACTTGAGTGCGAGCTCCCCTTCCAGCTCAACCTTGAAAAAAGCGCCAAGCATCTCACCGAGCAAGCGACGCCACTCGTCGACGCTTTGGATTTGTGCTAACTGCTCGCGGTAATGGCTCACTTGCTGAATAAAGTGCGCTAATTTACCCGCCAATTCAGCGTTCATGCCTTGCACTTCATTATAAGGCGCGAGCGTCACTTCGCCTTGCGTAAATAAACCCGCTGAAGCAGGCATGGCATAACCAAGTAACATGCGCTCAATCCCGAATTGCCAAGTATTTTGCTCGGTCTGTGGCAACTCAAATTGTTGCGCGGTGCTCGCATTGAGCCCCCAGCGAATACCTGACTCTTCTACCCACAATTTGGCTTGCGCAAAGTCTTGCTCATTAAGCTCAAATTTTGCCATCATCGCAGGAGTTTCAAGCAGCTCTAATAACTCTGATGCCAGGCAGCGAGAATCGGGCAAATGCACTAATTGCATAAATGCCGCTAAGATCGGGCTCTCTTGATCTGCCGTACGGTCTGAAATGGAGTAAGGAGTAAAGCGCTCACCCGGCGCGTTACCAAATACTGCCGCAATGGCTGGGCTGTAAGCATTGATGTCCGCCACCATCACAATAATATCGCGCGGTTTCAGTTCAGGGTCAGCATCAAACATTGCCAACAATTGATCGTGCAACACTTCCACTTCTCGCATCGGGCTATGGCAAGCATGAAGAGTGAGCGATGGATCATCCAAAGCAATCACTTGTTTGTGGTCGCTACTGTCCAGTTGACTATCATCTCGATGCTCTTGCAAATGTAAAATGTCGGCCTGCAACTGATGCAATAAGTTATCGCGTGGCAGATCAATAAAAAATTCGTGCTCTTCATTTTCCGTTTGGGAGAGTAAAAAAAGATTATCGCGCCCAAGTTTCCCCATCGAGGCCAATAACTCATTGCCAACCGCAGCTTCGGTATGCAATTCATCCACGAGGTTAGCTTCAATGTCACCTTTAAGCGGCGAGCGTTGCCCTTCAAACTGAATCTCATCACCTTGTAAGGCGAACGTTTTACGTTGCTGACTGTGCAGTCTGGCGAGCGTTTTTCTATCTCGAAGATCGCCCCAATAATGCTGACAAGGGTTGGTAAACATCAAGTGAACATCAATCTGCTCGCCCAACGCTTTGAGTGCATCCATATAACGAGGCGGCAGTGATGAAATACCGAAAATAAACAAACGTTTGGGCAGTTTGGTTAAATCAACCGAGCCACGCGCAATCTGATCAATAAAACTTTGATAGAGATTGGCACGATGGTAGTGTGACTGGCCTTGATCTAGCGTGTATTGATATAAGGCTTGCCATAATATCGGCTGCCATGGGTGTTCATCACCAATCTCGCTCACATCATCGCCCGCCTCCCACTTGGCAATCCAATCGGGGCGGTAGACTAAATAACCATCAAAAATATCGGCAATTTTCTCGGCCAACTGATAGAGCTTGGAATGGTCATCATCCTGTTCAAGATAACGCTGCAAAGGGGCAAAGGGGTCGAGCGTGAGCAAGGTTGGCAACAGATGCATCAGTTTCCACGTCATCGCTTCTTTGTTAAAAGCGCTGCGCTTAGGTACATCAGGTAGCACTTTAGTGAACATGTCCCAGATAAAGGTCGCCGGTAGAGGAAACTCAAGGTTCGCCGCCACACCGAGCTCTTTCGCTAAGGCCATTTTGAGCCATTGCGACATCCCCGGGCTTTGCACCAAGATCTGCTCTTTCTCAAAGGGGTTGGCTAACGGTGCACTTTTGATCAAATGCACGAGTAGGATCTTTAAGGTATCGACTTTATTGGAATGGTAGACAGTAAACAAAATGCACTCACGCTTTTCTTGTCACAATAAGGACTGAGATTAGCATAAGTGCATTCTATACTTGAGAATTTTATGTTTTGAATTGCCTAAACTGCAGGCTATTTCATTTCACAGTTCAATGCGTGTTCATCTTGCTCTTCTAGCTCATTCATGCTGCTGAGTAGCACGCGATGAGGTTGATAGAAATTTAAGTAACGAATAGCAACATAACCCACCACAATAGTTGCCACAATCAACTCTAACCCAGCTAACCAATGCACTTGCTGTATATACTCAGCACTCACCCCAACGGTTTCCATCCAATGTGTGAGTTTAAATAGCGCCGTTGCACCAATCACCATTGGGAAGGTAAACGCTGCGTAGCCTGGGCTAAAAGGCAAGCGTAATAATTTAAAGAAAGCTAAGTAGATAATCGTTGTCATTAACACGGCAATACCAAATAAAATGCCGATAATCACTGGCGATGGGTTAGCCGTGACAGTTAAGTAACCAGCCAATGAGAGGCTCGCTGGTGCCGCCAAAATAGCCATGGTTGGTTTTGCTGCATCTGGAACTTCATGTGTGAACATGAAACGGTAAATCATCATCGGCAGCATCACCGCATAAGCGACTAAACCGAACATCATAGTTGCATTTGCGATTGGTGCAAGTGCTGGGTTTCCAGAAAACGCCACGTCGGCCACAATAATACCCACAGGTGGAACGAACCAACTTGGCACCATGTGGTGAAGTTCAAAAGACTGCGCGCGATGGTACAAAAAACTGACCAAGAAGATGATGTGTAAACCCACAGCAAATAGCCATAACGCATCACCGGCCATTGGGTAAAAATGGCCTAATGAATTGGAAACCACCATGGTGCCCATCGCAAAAGTAGGCACAACACTGCCCACGACCGGATGAGCGAGATCTTGGCGTAATAAGTGGCCATGAAAGAGAAATTTAAACGCAAGAACCACCAGTAACACGCTGGCAATAACGGCTCCACTTAATTGGCCATAACCTTGTAATGGTGCAAAGTTTTCCCAACTCCAACCCAAGCTTGCGATGCCTAGAGCTAAACCCGCCATAGGGGTTGGCGCACCCATAACTTTCGCTTTTGCTGCTCGAATCATATTGACCTCTCATCAGAACTAACAAAGTAGTTGTTCAATGTCGCTATCATACGCTTGCCTTTTGTTCTGATATATCTAAATATATAGAACACACGTTCAGATTAATTAAACAAAATTATGGCTGCCAATATTTCTCTTAAGCAATTGAAAGTATTCACTTCGATTACGCAACACAAAACCTTGACCCAAGCCGCAGAGGCGCTGTTTTTGTCAAAAGCGGCCGTGAGCATGTCACTGTCTGAACTGGAAAAACAGCTTGGGCATGCGCTGTTCGATAGGGTCAATAACCGTTTAATCCTCAATCAAGAGGGACAAAAACTGTTGCCGCTCGCCGATGAACTGCTAAGCCGTGCGAGCAACATTAACCAACTGTTTGACAGTGAGCAAACCCTCGCAGGCCAATTGCGCATTGGCACCAGTGATACGGTTGGCAACCATGTTGCGCCTTATCTACTCAGTCAATTTCGCCAGCAAACCCAACACATCTCGCAAAGTTTGTTTATTTCCAACTCGGCGCTGATTTGCCAAAAGTTGGTCGATTACGAACTGGATCTTGCGTTGATTGAAGGAAAAACACTGCACCCAGAGCTGATTTCAACGCCTTTTGCACACGATGAAATGTGTATTATTTGCGCACCCGAACATCCACTCACAATGATAAATCAGCTCACCCTCAATGATTTCGAACAGAGCCAATGGGTATTGCGCGAAGCGGGTTCTGGCTCGCGAGAGTTTTTCTTACGGGCTATCGCACCACGACTTGAGCAGTGGCATGAAGCCTTTGAATTGAATACCACTGAAGCCTTAATCAACAGTGTTTCGGCAGGGTTAGGCTTGGGCTGTTTATCCACCCTTGCTGCGCATTCAGCACTGCAAGATGGCCGGGTTGAAAGACTCGATGTTCCGCTGGACATGAAACGCCGTTTTTGGCTATTGGTGCATAAAGAAAAATACCAAAGCCCACTGCTCAAACACTTTATTGAATTTTGTTATCAATGGAACAAAGAGTAGCCATCCACCTCTCACTTTTTCCTGCTCACCTAGACTTCATGGTTTAAAAACTGTATAAACAGCCAGTAGAATTAATGACTAAGTTAGAGGATTAACCATGGCTGTAATCGTCAAGTACGTGGTGGAACGCAACGGAGAAGAAAAGATGACTTTTACCTCTAAAGCAGACGCTGACGCTTATGACAAAATGCTCGATATGGCAGATGAGCTTTTCGAACTGTTAGGGAAAAGTGAGTTGCTAGAAGATGAAGCCAAGCAAGAAGCTTTGGCGATGTTCTTAGCGCAAAACAAAGAAGAAGTGCTTTACGCACTTGGCGCAAAGCGCAAGCCTGCACCGGCTAAGCCTAAAAAAGCCAAAGCGGTAAAAGACGAAGCACCAGAAGAAGATGCAGCTTAAGGCGATTAAACGCTTAACTTAAGATGATAGAACGTGAAAAGACCGCTGCTTCGTCAGCGGTTTTATATTTCTGTCTAAAGAAATACATCGCTAAAAAGACAAAAGGTATCGTTTTACGGACTTTCTCCTCTTTTGCCCTTTCCTACCCCTGCCTCACTCTTTATGATGCTTGATAAATCGAGTGCGCCGCAATGATGCTCAACCTACGCTGGCGAGCGCATCAATAGTGACAACATGGAGATATCAAAATGGCTTACTTTGCACTTGCCTTTGGCACGGCAACCAAAAACCGTGATGGAAAAATTATTGAAGCGTTTTTTCCAGCGCCAATTCTCAACCCAAGTGACGCACTAGTGAGCGAGCTTGCTCAAGTCTCTGGTTATGGCGAAGGCAACCAGTATATCGACATCTCAACCGAGCAAAGCGCCCAACTCGCCGCGATATTTGCTCGACATGATCAGGCTAACAATGCCAGTTTTGCCGATAAAGCCGCTAACGCCTCACAACCACTGGTACTGGTTATTTTAGCTTCCGACCAACAACCTCAATCAGTCGCTGAAGGCTTTTTGAAGCTACAACTGATTTCACACCGTTTAGTGAAACCACACGGTACTGTGCTTGATGGTATTTTTGGCCTGCTGCACAACATCGCATGGACCAATGAGGGTCCTATCGACCTACCTGAACTAGCGGATCGTCAAATTGAAGCTCGCCTTGCAGGCCGAGCTTTAACGGTAGATTGTGTCGATAAATTCCCGAAAATGGTTGATTACATTGTCCCAGCGGGCATCCGTATTGCGGATACCTCGCGCGTTCGCCTTGGCGCGCACGTGGGCGAAGGTACCACTGTGATGCATGAAGGTTTTATCAACTTCAACGCTGGTACAACAGGCGTGAGCATGGTTGAAGGGCGTATTTCTGCAGGTGTAGTTGTTGGTAATGGATCGGACATCGGCGGTGGCGCTTCTATCATGGGTACGCTTTCTGGCGGCGGTAAGGTCGTGGTCTCTATCGGTGAAAACTCACTGCTTGGCGCAAATGCAGGCTTAGGTTTCCCACTCGGCGATCGCTGCACGATAGAATCAGGTTTGTACGTAACTGCTGGCACTAAAGTGCGTATGCTCGATAACCAAGGCCAAGAAGTGGAAATCGTCAAAGCACGTGATTTAGCTGGTGTATCGGATCTACTTTTCCGTCGCAACTCGATCACAGGTCAAATTGAGTGTTTAGCCAATAAATCAGCCGTTGAACTGAACAGCATGCTGCACAGCCATAACTGATCCAGTTTTTCTGATAAAACGGCTTGGCGATGTGCCAAGCCTTTTTCTTTTGCGCGCTTTCTACTGCTAGGCTACTTTCTACTTTTTTATTTTGCTACTTCCACGTTACGAGCCAAACCGTTATCCCGGGTGGCCATCGACTCTCGGCGTAAGTAACATCGTGCCGAATTTCCACACAAACAGAGTAAAAGCCAATATCCAGAGTGCGGCGCTGATATTCACCATCAAAAAGAGTTGTGCTGGGAAAAACGCCACACCGAGGCTGCGTACCAATGCCGACATCATCAAAGCCGCAAACGCAATACTCATTTTAGGCCCTTGATAAATCGCCCTGCCGGTATGCCCCATGGTCACGCGTGCAATCATCGATAAAATCAAGCCTGAGATGGCTCCAATGGCAAAGAGATGGATCAGGTTATGAGTGACATATACATCATCAATTAACCCGCGCAGTAATAAGCTCAAAGGAATACAGGCATACGCGGCGTGCAGCGACCAAACCAGAGGCTCACTCAATGTTAGCCATGGTTTCCAACGCATCCAACGTACCCACTGCGCTAACCCAGCCAGTAACATGATAGGCTGACCAATCTGCACCATCGTCAGCGGGAAGAAACTCAAAATAAACAAGGCCGCAATGGGTGCATTGGCTAACCAATCGAGCCATACCCATGGCTGTGCTTTTTCAAAGTTAAAACGCCTTGCGCTGAAGAAAGGGATCACGCGTGCTCCCATGACTGATAGCAACAATGTGAACCACCACAACATAGCCTGCCATACCGCCGCTGAGCTAAAGGGCGGCATTCCTTTAATGGTGGCATAACTCGCAAAGTTCGCGCCGATCGCTAAAATAAACAGCGGCACAAAAAAGAGATTTTTCCAGCCTTTCGCTTGCACTACTCGGCAGCCAATTTCATAGGCTGAAGCGGCCAAAAAAAGCGCTTCGGCAGAAGAGATGACCCACAAAGGTGTCGGCGTCCACAATAAGATTCGAGGCGCTAGCCACAAGGCGACTAACACGGCTAAGCGATAATGTTTCGTGCCATTAATGCCAGTCCAGTTCTGTACGGCAGTCAATAGAAAACCGACCACAATTGCCATAGCAAAACCAAACAGCATTTCATGTACATGCCACCACAGCGCAGGAACTTGTAATGCCGATGGTTGACCTGTTTGAAACATCCAGACCCATAACGTCACCGCTAAAACGGCATATACGCTACCAAGTAGGAAAAAGGGACGAAAACCAAGGCGCAACCAAGCGGGTATGCGTTGTTCTACTTTTATATCGGTAATATTGAGCACTGTGACCTCTTACGGCGGGTGGTGGATATCATGACAGACGACCAACACCACAAGCACAATTCAAGCCAATAAAAATACCCAATAAAAACAATAAAATAAGAAATATCACTCAAAAAAAGAGTCATAACAACTCAAGAAAAACAGTCATTATGACTCAATGAATTCACTTAAACTCTATCCTAACCCGTAGTTACACACATAGCACTGCGGTTCGAGCTAATCACCACACAAGCCGTCTGTTTTTGTTTACCAAAACCGATGATTTGTGACAGCGCTTTTTTGCCGACCGGAATGAAGGCCGAAGCCATCGCATCCGCTTCTGTTTCTGCATGTGGATCGTGAATGAAGAAGAATTTATCGCTCATACCACTGAGTACGATCCAATGCGGCTCTTTCTTACCATCGAAACGATAAGTGCTGATGAGTAGCAGCACACATGCCCCTTCCGTCACCCACGCTTCCAGTTGCTCTTGACTCGGTGGTGCATCAATCATCGCCACATCTTGATGAGTAAGCTGCTCACAAAAATCAAGATGAACCAATTCGATAACTTGTTTTTTATTGGCATCTCGCACGCTATCAATAAAAGGCGTGCTTTTGGATTGGCTCCACAGCTCCACATGATAACCGCGTCGACTAGCAGCCAGTGCCAACCCTTGGCCGCTGCACCCACCGTGCCCTGCCGCCATAAAAATCGTTGTTGCTTCTCGCCACAGTTGCAGCTCAGCGGTGCGACTCGGCTCAAACGATTTAGACAAGCAAGAAAAGCTCATCAGCAAGCATGCCGCACCGCAAGTAAATGGCGTAGTCTGAACATAAAGTGGCATTGGCAATTGCACCTTAGGCCCTTGTGGCGACAAGCGTTTTTGCATCCGGCGTCCATTACACAAATCATCGTAATAATGGATAAGAAATTTCAGGGTTTTATAGCCCATTTTTTCATATAAATTTATCGCTGCCGTATTGTCTTCACGCACTTCTAATCGTAATGTAGTGGCACCTTGATCAAGAGCAGCACGCTCGCATTGCTCGACCAAATTTTGAGCAATCCTCCGGCCTCTGAAATCAGGTTTTACGGCAATCGAATACAACCTTGATAGCTGTGTACCTTGATGAAATAGTAGCAATGCATATCCAGCCAGCTCTGTGCCGGCATCGGCCACAAACAACACCGCTTGGTTGGAATGTAAAAAACGCTTCATTTGACGTGGAGAGATTTTATCTCCGTCAAACAGCTGTTGTTCTAACGCATTAAGAGCAGTGAGATCAGCACTTTTCGCAAGACGAAAGTCCATACGACGTCCTTAAGTGGTTGGCAAGATTGCGGCTCAATATTATTCCTATTGATTAAGGAAAAGAATAGCAATGGCAAACCTTTTGATCGTGACCGACCAGTCCAGTGACTGGCAACAATATTTTCCCTCAGAGCAAGTGGTAAGTGTAGACCAATACCTCAACAGTAATGGCACCCATACTCATCGCAGCCTGCAAGTGGTCAACCTGTGTCGCGATTATGGCTACATGAGCAGCGGCTATTACTGCTCGCTGATGGCAGAGGCACGCGGCCACCGCGTTATCCCTCGAGTGATGGCAATCAACGACATCAATCAACCCTTTTTACTCTCTTCTGGCTTATTGAAACTCAATAAACTGTGCGCCCAAACCGATTTTATACAGTGCAAAATTTATTTTGGCCGCACCGCAGAAAAAGGCTTGGATAAACTGGCTCGCCGCCTGTTTGAACAGTTTATGGTGCCCGTTATTGAGTTGGAAATGAACCGCGTTCAAGGGCAGTGGCAAATCAGCAAAATTGGCCCTTTCCCATTCCAAGATTTGAACGACCAAGAGCAAGATTTCTTCGTCGAATCATTAGAACTGTTTTCAACCAAAGTTTGGCGTAAACCGAAGCAAGAGAAAAAGTACCGTTACGATATTGCCATGCTGGTGGACGAAGAAGAGAAAATGCCACCTTCTGATCCCTCAGCATTAAAACGTTTTCGCCGCGCCGCAAACCGTTTAGGAGTCAACCTAGAAACCATTTCACCGGATGACTTATCGCGTTTGGGTGAATTTGATGGCTTGTTTATTCGCGCCACCACGAACATCAGTAATTACACTTACCGCTTTGCAAAAACGGCTGAGAAAATGGGCTTGGTGGTGATGGATGATTCTGAATCGATCATGAAATGCACCAATAAAGTGTTCTTAACTGAGTTGTTGCAACGCAATAAAGTGCCTGCGCCAAAAGGCGTGATTTTGCAAAGTTTTGATGAGCAATGGAAAAGCAATGTCATGCAGGAGTTGAACTTTCCCATGGTATTAAAAATTCCAGATGGCGCATTTTCACGTGGCGTGGTCAAAGTACGCGACGAGCAAGAGCTGGAACGCGAAGCCGGCGCACTGTTTGAAAAAAGTGCTCTGATTTTGGCACAAGCCTTCATGCCAACTGACTTTGACTGGCGCATCGGTGTAATGAACCGCCAAGCCATCTTCGCCTGCAAATACATGATGAGCCGCGGCCACTGGCAAATTTATCAACACCACAACAGTGGCCGAGTCTCTTCTGGCGGCTTTGAAACCTTGGATTTAAAACAAGTACCTAAAAACGTGGTTGATGTTGCCTTAAAAGCGTCAAACCTTATCGGCAGTGGCCTGTACGGCGTTGACTTGAAAGAGATTGATGGCCAAGTTTATGTAATTGAAGTGAATGATAACCCTAGTATTGATCACCAAGTTGAGGATGCGTTTTTAGGCGATCTTCTTTACGATAGGATCATGACTGAGTTTCTGCGCCGTATTCAAATGCGCGGCTTCTGATCTCAATTGGTATAATCTACTGCTCCTCAATGCAGAGTCATTGAGGAGCAAGTGATAAGGATATTCATGGAATTTTTGATCGACCAGTGGCATTTTTCTGCATCCGCTCCGCAGCAAAAACTCAATAGTGCTTCACTGATTGAAGCCGGGAATTGGTATCACTGCCAACGCGATATTCCCGGTTTAAAAGAGTGGTTGCTGCAGTATCAGATCCCCACTTCAATTGTCGACAGCCTCTTAGCAGAGGACACTCGCCCACTGTTTGAGCAATACGATGATGATAACTTTTTACTGATTTTGCGTGGCGTCAACATGAACGACAACGCCAACCCTGAAGATATGTTGAGCGTTCGCATTCTCTATTTCAATGGCGCGCTGTTTTCAACCCGAAAAATCCCGTCAAAAGCCGTCAATGTAATCCGTGACCTACTGCAGGCCGGGCAAGGCCCGCAAACCCTTTCAGATGTACTCGTGCAGATCATTGATGGTTTAAACAAAAACATCGATAACTACTTAAACAGCATTGAAGCGAAAATCACCCAATACGATAACGAAATTGAACTCAGTGGCGAGCTGATGCAGACACATAAAGCGCTGCTCAAAATCAAACGTTTTATCAAACCTCAGCAATACGCCATCGATGATTTCAGTGATTCCAAAGTCTCGCTGGCAAATGATAAAAACTTGCGTCTGCGCCACAGCGTTAACACCATCACGCGCATTAATGAAACCCTCGATTTTTACCTTGGTGAGCTCGAACTGATCAAAGGGGAATTACGTCAATATCATGCTGAGAAGATGAACCAAAACACCTATTTATTCTCGGTGATTGCGGCGATCTTTCTACCAACAAGCTTTTTAACTGGCTTACTTGGGGTTAATGTCGGCGGTATTCCCGGCACTGAATCCCCCGTTGCTTTTGCTCTCTTTTGCATCGCACTGGTTGGTATTTTTGGTTTAGAGTTTTGGATTTTGCATCGGTTACGTTTTTTCAATAAGGAGTCGTAATTCACTGATGATGTATATTTTTGGTTATGGCAGCTTGATCAACTCCGCTTCTCGCCAGTTAACAGGGCAAACAGGAAGAGCGATTCCCGTCGTCGCGCATGGTTTAGTTCGTTACTGGGGGAAAATTGATGAGAGCTACATATTGTCACCTTTGGTGGTGAATGAAGGACAAGGGCAAGTCAACGGCGTACTACTGGAGATCGATGAAACTGCTTTGGCAGAATTTGACCGTCGAGAGCGTGGTTATGAGCGAGTGCCCCTCAACGCTAATCAAATCGAGAGTAATGACGCTTTTAACCTTCAATGGCCGATTTGGGTTTATGTCAAAGAGGCACCAGAGCCTCCCTGCGAGCGAAGCCCTATCGTACAAACCTATGTCGATACCGTGCTGGCTGGTTGTTTAGAGTTTTCAGAAACCTTTGCGCGCCATTTTGTTGAGCACACGGTTGGCTGGCAACATCCGCTGATTAACGATCGCCTCGCGCCGAAATACGGTAATTTAGCAGGGGTAGAACCCTGTCATCATGCGATCATTGATGAGCTGATTGCTACGGTCCGTTAGCGCCTTAGCTTTTATTCCAATTTTAAACGTTTACATTAATTAGAAGCCTTGATTTACCTGTATAGAAAGTCGTAATTATCACATTGATTGCATTGTTCGTTTGCCTTATTTACACCACCATTGTTAAATACAGCGAGCAATAGCAAGAGGTGTAATATGGCTACCATAAAAGATGTAGCTCGCGAAGCCGGTGTGTCAGTGGCAACGGTTTCACGAGTCATCAATAAATCCCCTAAAGCGAGTAAAACATCGATTGAAGCGGTCACCGCCGCAATGAGTTTACTTGGTTATCGGCCTAACGCCGCCGCACGAGCTTTAGTCAGCCAAAGTACCGACACCATAGGCGTGCTAGTCAGTGACGTTTCCGATCCTTTTTTTGGCATGCTCGTGAAAGCGGTCGATAATGTGGCTCATGACAATGGCAAGCATCTGTTGATTGGCAATGGTTATCACCGTGCTGAAGAAGAGCGCCAAGCGATTGAACTGTTGATCAACAGCCGTTGTGACGCTTTGGTGATTCACTCGAAAGGTTTATCGGATCAAGAATTGATCGACTACGCCGCCGAAGTGAAATCGATGGTATTGATCAACCGTCATATCCCGCAACTGGCTAACCGCTGCATCTCATTGGATAACTACAAAGGTGCTTATTTGGCGACTGAGTTTTTGATCCGCCACGGTCATAAAAAAATCGCTTGTATTGGCTCTTCTCATTCGATTGAAGACGCTACAGATCGCGTAGCTGGTTATCAAGCCGCGTTGAAAGATCACGGTATTGAGATCGCTCCTAATTACATCGAGTTGGCCGAACCACACAGCGAAGGTGGCGAGCAAGCGATGACTCACTTGCTGATCCGTTCGATCGACATGACTGCCGTGGTCGCCTACAACGACAATATGGCAGCGGGCGCGTTAAATGTGCTTGAGGAGAATGGTGTAAAAAGCCCTGAGCAAATTTCAGTGATCGGCTTTGATGATGCGTTGATCGCACGCTACATTCGCCCAAGGCTGACCACCATCCGCTACCCAATCGAGATGATGGCTGAAAAAGCCGCTAAACTGGCACTCCAATTAGCCCGTGGCGAAACGATAGAAAAAGAACCGATGATTTTCTCACCAACTTTGGTGCGTCGAGATTCGGTAGAAAAAATCTGACGCACTCAGGTTACACTTTCACTCGCCACTTTGGGCATCAATACTCAACATCTAAGCGATGTACCCACCTTAAACGTCAAATTGGTAAATGGTGGTATGAGTATATTCTTGCCCTGGCAGAGTAATACAGCTGGGTTGCTGCCATTCGGGATGATTGGGAGCATCCGGCAAGTATTGAGTTTCTAATGCGACCCCCGCATAGCCTTGATAAACCCCACCGCGCCGATTGGGCGTCCCCGATAACCAATTTCCACTATAAAGTTGTATGGCTGGCTTAGTCGTAAATACGCTCATGGTTACCTTTGCATCTGGTGACTTCAGTTGCGCGGCGCACACGGTTAAATCAGTTTTGTCGGGCAATAAATAACTGTGGTCATACCCTTTGCTTGCTTGTTGCTGCTCATCTTTGAGTAAGTCACGACCTATTGATTTTGCAACGCGAAAATCAAAGCCCGTGTCGATGACAGATTTTGGCCCTGACAATGGGATTCCATGTGGATCTGTGGGTAAAAATTGATCGGCTTTTATAAAGAGTGAATGATCTAAAATCGTATGATCACTCTCTGCGCCTAGCAAATTAAAATAGGCGTGGTTGGTTAAATTAAGCGGCGTTGGTTTATCTGTGGTCGCTAAATAACGGAGGATCAATTGATTATGATCGTTCAGTTCATAGCTCACGGCAATGTCAACATTACCGGGAAAACCTTGGTCACCATCCGATGAATGGATTGAAAACGTCACTTGTTGAGCACTTTTGTGAGCAATAGTCCAACGACGCTGATCTAACCCTTCAAGACCGCCATGCAAACTATTTCCAGCTTGGTTGGTCGTCACTTGATAGCGTTGATCATTTAATTCAAATTGGCCTTTAGCGAGCCGGTTGGCATAACGTCCCACAGTGACGCCCATATAGCTTTGTTGTTTCTGGAAGTCGCTCATGGTGGAAACACCCAGCAGAACTTCTCTGCGTTCCCCATCCTTAAGCGCCAACTCACAACTGAGCCATGTTGCACCAATATCCATTAATACTACGCGGCTACCAATGCGGTTAGTCAAACTGACAAGTTGTGCCGGGCGGCCATCATAGGCTACTTGCTGAGTCATAGTGTGAACAAGTGAAGATGTGCAGCAAGCCTCCACTAGACCTGCGCCCTCTTTTGCTTGGCAGACGTAAATCGACGCTTTGAGGCCAGTCGCCACTTCATATTTCTCATCGACAGCCGCTTTCACTGCATCAACCAATGTCGGTGGGACAAGTGCCACAATACAGCCACCAAAGCCGCCCCCAGTCATACGCACACCGCCTTGGTCACCAATCACCTCTTTGATGATATCAACCAAGGTATCAATCTCTTTGACCGTAATTTCAAAATCATCACGCATCGATGCGTGCGATTGAGCCATCAGCTCGCCCATGCGCTTCATGTCGTGGGCTCGCAGCGCTTGGGCCGCTTCAACAGTACGGTCATTTTCAGTAATGATATGACGAGCACGTTTAGCCACCAACTCATCAAGCTCAGAAACTTTTTGGTTAAACTGTTCAATGCTTACATCACGCAGCGCTTTGACGCCAAAAATACGCGCAGCCTCTTCACACTGCTGACGGCGAGTATTGTATTCGCTATCTACCAAGCCGCGTTTTTTATTGGAGTTGACGATCACGACAGCCATCTCTTCTGGCATTGAAACCGCTTGTGTTTCTAGGCTACGGCAATCTAAAAGTAGCGCGTGGTTTTCACGACCTTGCGCCGAAATCATTTGATCCATAATGCCGCAATTACAGCCGACAAATTCGTTCTCGGCCTGTTGGCCATTTAGTGCAATTTCCGCTTGAGAAATATCCAGTTGATAAAGTTCTTTAAAAGTTTGACCGATCACGACCTCAAGCGCAGCCGAAGAGCTAAGCCCCGCTCCCTGTGGAACATTACCGCTGACAGTAATATCCGCCCCGGTAAACGAGTACCCACGCGCAAGCAAACATTTCACCACGCCGCGAATGTAGTTCGCCCACATTTTGTCTTGTTGGAAAGTAATCTCTTGGGTGAGGTCAAACTCATCAAGTGCATTGCCATAATCAACAGACACGATGCGGACTAAATTATCTTCACGCTTGGCCGCCGCTACCACGGTTTGGTAGTTAATTGCGCAGGGGAGCACAAAACCGTCGTTATAGTCGGTGTGCTCACCAATCAAATTTACACGGCCAGGTGCTTGGATGATATGACTAGGCGCGTAGCCCAACACTTGCTCAAAAGACGCTTTCACATTTTCGATTAAATCAAACATTTGTATTCCTAAACTCATAAACTGGTTTTCATTTCTCATTAACCACTTAGCGCTATGAAAAAAACTTTGTTAAGCCCAAGTCGTTGGAGGCGCAGCGAGGTGATAAGTAAATTCAGCCAATGAACATAGATTACCTATGTTCTTAGGGGGCGTTTACGCAGCAACAAGGCTACAACTTCACAGATGACGTTACTGCTCTTTGTAGTGAACATCACTTAGCTCGCGCAGACGCTGCGCCGCTTGTTCTGCGGTTAAATCTCGTTGGCTTTCAGCCAACATTTCATAACCCACCATAAACTTACGAATCGAGGCACTGCGCAGCAGTGGTGGGTAGAACAGTGCATGCAGTTGCCAATGGTCAATGTTCGTACCCTCTTCAAAGAAAGGCGCGTAATGCCAGCCCATAGAATAAGGGAAAGAACATTGGAACAGGTTGTCGTAACGGCTGGTCAGTTTTTTAATCGCAACGGCGAGATCGTCACGTTGCGCATCACTCAACTCACTCATGCGACGGATATGCGTTTTTGGCAGCAACATGGTTTCAAATGGCCATGCAGCCCAGTAAGGCACAACAGCCACCCAATGCTCTGTTTCCAGCACAATGCGTGAGCCATCTTTCAGCTCAGCTTGCACATAATCCACCAGCAGGTTACTACCCTGTTGTTGGTAATACGCTTTTAGGTTGTGCTCCTTGCGTTCAATTTCATTGGGTAAGAAGCTATTAGCCCAGATTTGGCCGTGTGGGTGAGGCTGGGAACAACCCATGGTTTCACCTTTGTTCTCAAATGCTTGCACCCAAACGTACTCTTTACCTAACTCTTCGATTTGATCGTTCCACGTATCAATCACGCTGCGAATGTTGCCCACGGGTAACTCTGGCAGAGTTTTGCTGTGATCTGGAGAGAAACAAATCACTCGGCTCAAACCACGCACACCTTGAGTTTTGAATAGAGGGCTATCGGACTCCGGTGCATCTGGCGAATCTACCATCAGTGCTGCGAAGTCGTTGTTGAATACGTATGTACCTTGGTAGTCTGGGTTGACATCACCAGAGATACGCTCGTTTGTCGGACAAAGAAAACACTTCTGATCATAACTTGGCAGTTCATCTACCGCTGGCTTTTCATCAGCCCCGCTCCAAGGGCGTTTAGCGCGATGTGGTGAGACTAAAATCCACTGCCCCGTGAGTGGGTTGTAGCGACGATGTGGATGATCCACTGGGTTAAATTCAACATTCGACATATTGCTTACTCAATTATGCTATTTGATAGTCCGGCGCGTCACGCCGGATAAAAACTAGTACCCTTGCGGGTTATTGGATTGCCAATGCCATGTATCAGCAGCCATTTCATTGATACTGCGCGTCGCCTTCCAAGCCAGATCTCGCTCCGCTTTTGTGGTACTAGCCCAACACTCGGCAATATCACCCGGGCGGCGTGGGCAAATCTCATAAGCAATAGGAACACCACTTGCTTGAGCAAAGGCTGAAACTATCTCTAACACACTCGATCCGTTACCCGATCCAAGGTTGTAAATATGCCTTCCCGCTTTCATCGCAACCGTATTTAAAGCGGCCAAATGGCCATCGGCTAGATCCATCACATGAATGTAATCACGCACACCCGTACCATCCGGTGTGGGGTAGTCGCTACCAAATATGGATAACTTCTCGCGGCGACCTACCGCAACTTGGGCAATAAACGGCATCAGATTATTCGGCACACCTTGCGGGTCTTCGCCCATAGTGCCAGAAGGGTGAGCCCCCACAGGGTTGAAGTAACGCAGTAAGGTCACACTCCAATCTGGCTCAGCAACCACTAAATCCGATAGGCACTGCTCAATCATATATTTGCTACGACCGTAAGGATTGGTGGTTGATCCGGTTGGAGAATCTTCAGTTATCGGCACGATTTCAGGATCGCCATACACTGTCGCCGATGAACTGAATACAATACTTTTCACTCCAGCTTTACGCATACTGCGCGCTAGCACCAACGAACCATTGACGTTATTGTCATAATATTCGAGCGGTTTTATCACGGATTCACCGACGGCTTTTAAACCTGCAAAATGAATCACAGCATCAATATTATGTTCAGCAAATACCTTATCGAGAAAGGCCTCATCACGGATATCACCATGATAAAACACGGGCGTTTTATCTGTCAGTGCATGGATACGGCTTAATACTTCAATCTTCGCGTTAGATAAGTTGTCAACGATAATGGGGTCGATACCCGCTTGTATCATTTGTAAACAGGTATGACTTCCGATATAGCCCATGCCGCCCGTCACTAATACTTTCACCATACTCTCCTATTGGGATACCGATAGAGGTTGATTCTCGCTTTTGAAAAAGTCTAACAGCCTTACTCGCTTTTAATCTGTGATCAAAACACCACAATGTAAACGTTTCCACAAAAACTCTAAAACAATTCCCTTCACTTAACTGATTTTATTTAAATTACGTATACAATACGCACAGGTAGGCTCTAGTGAGATATTTTGCAGCCCACCACCTTGCACCATCATCTTCCCTAGTTCGACTTACCTTGCTGAGTTTTAGCCCATGACCCAAAGCCGTGTAGAACTGAATAACCGAATGAATATCGTCACTTTGACTTGGCCGATCTTTATTGAGATTTTATTACGGACGGCGATTAACACCAGTGATGTATTTATGCTGAGTAGTTATTCAGACAAGGCTGTATCAGCGGTTGGGGTTATCACTCAAATCAATTTTTTCTTGCTGATTGTCTCAATGATGGTCAGCAGTGGTACAGGGATCCTAATTGGGCAATACAATGGCTCTGGCCGCCAAAGTGAATCGGCACATGTTGGGGTGGCCAGTTTACTGCTTGGATTAATCATTGGCTCATTGCTCAGTTTAGCCGCTTATTTGAGCGCTAATTCAGTCATGAATGCCTACGGCTTAGAAGCGCAGGTCGCACAATATGGCTATGAATATCTGGTTATCAGTGGCAGCTTTACAGTAAACGTTACCATCGGCATTGTACTGGCGACGATTTTGCGCAGTAACGGCTACTCCAAAGCGCCGATGTTCATTAATTTATTTGCCGGATTATTGAATATCATCGGTAACTATATTGCTATTTTTCAACCCTTTGGACTGCCCGTCTACGGTGTACAAGGGGTTGCGATATCAACAGTGTTCAGCCAAATTGTCAGCACTATTTTGCTGTACTACACCGTTAAGTACTACCACATATCACTACCGATGAAAGAGTGGAAAATCATCCCGAAGCCGCTATACCAGAAGATCATCAAGATCGGCATGATGAATGCGGGAGAGATTCTTTCCTATAACATGATGCAACTTACGGTGATTTTTTTCGTTGTAAAAATGGGCACGGCTTCACTGGCCGCGTTTACTTATGCGCAAAATATTGCCCGTCTCGCCTTTGCATTCTCAGTGGCTCTTGGGCAAGCCGGGCAAATTCAAACTAGCTACTACATTGGTAAAGGTTGGGTGGATGAGATTCTGACTAAAGTACAACAATATTTTGTGGTTGGCTTTCTCGTCTCCAGCACATTGACGATCTCAATTTATCTACTGCGCGCTGACGTCATCGCCCTCTTCACTTCTGATCCTGAGATAACGGCCTTGGTCGCAGGGTTAATTGCTGGCTCCATTGCAATGGAAGCCGGGCGCACGTTTAACCTAATTTTTATTGCCGCACTCAAAGGCGCAGGAGACATTCGCTTTCCAGTGCAGATGGGCATATTAAGCATGTGGACTTTTGGCGCAGGTTTAACTTACTTATTTGGCCTACATTGGGGATGGGGAGTTATGGGTGCATGGGTGGCCATTTCGGTGGATGAATGGTTCAGAGGCATCATCATGTTTAGGCGTTGGCGATCTAAGGTTTGGACTAAGTTTAAACTCAGTTAACCCATGCCAATCTGTCTATCATTTTCCTGCGGTTTACAAATGGTTAATGATTAAATTTGAATCTGCTCAAACATCCTTTTAAAGTAGCAAAACAACGTCTATTTAAGAGTGCTTATGCACATGTTTACTATTTTCAAAACTTTTTTTCTGCTTGGATGGATAAGCTTTGGCGGGCCTGCCGCTCACATTGGTTATTTCCGCAATACATTCGTTGAAAAATTAAAATGGATTGAAGATAAAGAATACGCACAGATCGTTGCCTTAAGTCAGTTTTTGCCAGGGCCAGGTTCAAGCCAAGTTGGGTTTGCACTAGGGTACCATCGTGGTGGCTTACTGGGTGGATGCGCCGCTTTTGCTGGTTTTACACTCCCTTCGGTTTTGATCATGGTTGCCCTTGCCATCGCCAGCAGCCAATTACTACAAACCCCCTTATTTCAAAACATGATTCACGGCTTAAAACTGCTAGCCGTTGTGGTTGTCGCGGATGCCACATGGGGAATGTATAAAAACTTCTGTAAGAATCGCTTAACTGTTGGGTTGTGTGTGGCCACCGCTGTGATGCTGATTGTTGCACCCAGTATTGGAACGCAAATTGGAGTTCTCATTGCGGCAGCGCTGATCGGAGTGAAATGGCTCCCTAGTCAAGATTTAGCCACTGAACGTTCATTTGTCCCCGCTTTCGTCCCTTTCACTCTCTTTATTGGCTTACTGGTCGGTTTACCTTTTGCCGCCCACTTAATGCCTGAAATCGCTCTATTTAACCACTTTTATCAAGCGGGTAGCTTAGTGTTTGGCGGTGGACATGTCGTACTTCCATTACTGCAAAATTTGGTTGGCGACGCGCTTGACCCGGATCTGTTTTTAACAGGATATGCCGCAGCACAAGCGGTTCCTGGTCCAATGTTTACCTTCGCCACTTACATTGGTTACGCTCTACTACCACAAGCGCCAATCTTAGGCGCAACGCTGGCGACCATTGCCGTCTTTTTGCCGGGTTTTTTGTTACTGCTCGGCGTGCTTAAAAATTGGCAAGCCTTAGCAAACTATCGATCAGTATCAGGAGCAATCAACGGTGTTAACGCCGCCGTCGTTGGTTTGCTGCTCTCAGCCTTATATCACCCAGTATTTACAAGCTCGGTCAGCAATCATCTAGATATGGCGATCGTTCTGATCGGTTTTTACCTACTAAAACAGCTCAAACTGCCTATTGTCTGGCTGGTTATATTCTTTATGCTCAGTGGTATTGCACTTGGATTAAGCTGAAACTGGCCATACGCCTTGTGACTAAACATGGCGTCAAATAGCCGTATTTATCTAGTGACCCAGCGTCACCCAACGGCTTTCCAGTACCACCTCATATTGCTTGGTTATATAACCCATTTTTTAGTTAAATTTCACGCACGCATCGCTTATCTGTTCTAAACTTATCAATTAGAAGAGCCTCTCCATTTCAACCTTGGAGACCCTGTAGCGCAGAGGAACACGCGATGGATACGCATAGCAAAGGTTGCGAGCACGCCTATTTTCCACATGTTGGTCCACTCAATAAGCAACTGGCTAACATACACCAACGAATGCAAGTCAAAGTCCCAGAGATTGACCGTATCTCTTTTGCGCTATACGACCATCATCATGATAATTTGAAAACCTACGCCGACAGCACCTTTCACGGGGGCGAGCTTATACATTACGAGTTTCCACTTGCTGAGCTTCCAGTCCTTAAGCAATGTGCACAAAACGGCCAGAGTCGTAGCGTTGAAAATATCCCAATCCAATTGAAGCCAGACTATCCTCATACTCGCTGGCTAATTGAGCAAGGTTATTGTTCATCACTGGCGATTCCGACTTACCACCAGCAAGCATTTATTGGCTTTATTTTCCTCAACTCGTGTCAAAGCCATTTGTTTACCGAACAGGTAAGGCAGAATGTAGAACCTTTTATTGAGATGATTCGCTTTGCAGTTTGCTCTGAATACGATTTAGTCCACACTATTTTAGAGACTGTAAATTTGACTCAAGCGCGCTCCCCAGAGCATCAACTGGAATCGAAAGAGCATAAAGAACGTATTAGCTGTTATGCCAAAGTCATCGCTACTGAGGTTGCTGACATTTATCAACTGGATGATGAAACCATTGATAACATCATCCAGTTTTCGCGCTATCACGACATAGGCAAACTTGCCCTACCGACAAGCTTATTACTTAACCCAAATTCATTAGATAAACCAGAGCGCGCTCAACTGTATAGCCACATAGAAAAAGGGATTGAAATCATTAATCAAATTATTGATGACATAGGTACACCTGATCACCCTTGCATATCCATATTAAAAGAGATCGTCGCTTATCATCATGAGTTTTTGGATGGCAGTGGCTACCCTTACGGCCTAATGCAAGACAATATCCCGATATCGGCACGCATTATTGCTGTTGCCAACGTCTTTGATGCCTTAACAAGCCATCGTCCATACAAACAAGCTTGGTCTGTTCCTTTTGCCCTTCTCGAACTGGAAAAAATGGTCGTGAGCGGCAAGCTTGATAAACACTGTGTCAATGCCCTTCGCTATCATCAAGATTACTTAAAACATGTGATTGATATTCACCCAGAAATCGACCCAAAGGATAGATTCAACTGAACAGAAATAAACGTCACTCTGAGTTAATAGTGTCAAAATAAGAAAGTGAATCCAGCGCTCAACTTTAACGTTTAGTAACTACAATCTTCTTTTACCTAACCATTCCACCATGCTAAGGTTAACAAAACATTAACATAAGAATAATAATATTTTTGCCAATAACATGGAGTTAGAGAATGATTCAGCCTAACGAGTTAAGCAAAGCAACTTGTGCTCTCCCACCACCGAATGAAATGATCTTGAAATGGGCAGCGGAACGCCCCAACCAAGTTTATTTAAGACAAATTATTAACCGAAAATTTGTTGAATACACCTATGCTGAAGTGGCCGACAAAGCACTCAGGCTCGCCTCGGCACTACAAGCGCTAGGGGCAAAACCCCAAGATAAAATTGCACTCATTTCCAAAAACTGCGCTGAATGGTTTGTGTGTGATCTCGCAATGATGCTCGGCGACTTTGTCAGTGTTCCCATTTTTCCAACGGCTGGCGCCGATACCATCGAATACTGCCTCACCCATAGCGAAACAAAAATAGTCATTGTGGGTAAACTCGATAACGGCCAAGCCACCCAACAAGTATTGAGCCATTTGCCAGATATCATCAGTATTGCGCTACCCTATGATTCAGCTCCCATTTGCGATCACCTGTTTACAAAATTGATTGAGCACTATCCGCCAAGCACAGAACGCCCTGTACATTATGACAATAAGTTGATGTCTTTAGTCTATACATCGGGTACGTCAGGCTTGCCGAAAGGGGCTATGCTGACCTACGGTGCATTTAGCTGGTCAGCTCAACAGCTTATAAACCACATTGGCATTCAAGAAAACGACCGTTTATTTTCCTACCTCCCTTTAGCTCATATTACTGAACGTGTTTATATTTTTGGCTCTTCCATCATGGGTGGGGTACAAACGGCTTTCCCTGAATCATTAGACACCTTTATTGAAGATGTCAAAATGCAGCGCCCGACGCTCTTTATCTCAGTACCAAGGTTATGGACCCTATTTCAGCAACGCATTCAAGACAAATTACCGCAGAAAAAGCTCAATTTTCTGCTAAAGATCCCTTTTGTAAGCACGCTGATTAAGAAGAAACTTGCTGATGGCTTAGGGCTTGATCAAGCACGTGTGCTTGGTTGTGGCTCGGCTCCCGTATCACCGGCGTTATTAGAGTGGTATCACCAAATTGGGCTGAACATTACCGAAGCTTGGGGCATGACAGAATCTTTTGCTTATAGCACCCTGAACTACCCGTTTAGAGCCGACAAATTGGGGTCGGTTGGACGAGCAGGCCCAGGAATCGAACTTAAAATCGCTAATAATGATCATGAGATTATGGTGCGTGGCCAAGGACTATTTTCTGGCTATTATAAAAATGACATTGCAACTCAAGAGTCATTTGATAAAGAAGGATGGCTACATACTGGCGATATCGGTTTTATTGATGCTGAAGGTTATCTCACCATTCAAGGGCGCAAAAAGGATACCTTTAAAACAGCCAAAGGCAAGTTTGTGGCTCCCGTACCTATCGAAAATAAACTGTTCGAATACACTCGAGTCGAGATGATGTGTCTGATTGGCTTAGGGCTTCCCGCCCCTATTTTGCTAGTTGTTCCACATAATTTCCCTCATTTTGATCGCGTTCGTTATGAGCGTACTACTCAAAAAGTCATTAAGCGGATGAATGAGGAATTGGAATCGCATGAGCAAATCAAAGGCGTGCTAATGATAAAGGAGCCATGGTCAATCGAAAATGGTGTCCTCACTCCTACCTTAAAAATCAAGCGGCATGTATTAGAACAGAAATATCATGAAATGGGGCACAATTGGCCAAAAGGACAACTGGTTGTTTGGGAAGAGTAATCCATTCTAATTGAGCAGGTTGGACTTAGCCTCTAACCTGCCAATACACCAAGTTTTCACACTAACAACCTCCTATATTGCCTAATATTTTGTCCTAATTTAACTCCTGTGCCTGCTATACTTAGCTTAAATAACGCTATTGAATAATTGAATCATGACACAAGATAATAACCCGCTGCATGGGGTCACTTTAGAAAAACTACTCACGGATCTCGTTGAATACTATGGCTGGGAAGAGCTCAGCTACATGGTCAATATTAACTGCTTTAAAAAGGATCCGAGTATTAAATCAAGCTTGAAGTTTTTACGTAAAACTGAATGGGCACGTATTAAAGTTGAAGAAATCTATATCAACCTTAAGGGCTAACTAAACGATATGAATTGAGTTGTATAAACTACCTTCGCCCGGCAGTTTCCACTTTTATCGGTTCTGCTTTTATCGGTTTTTATGCCCTTTTCTATTTCGTTGTTACATAAAAAAGCCCCACCAGCTTTCACTGGTGGGGCTTTTTACGTTCAGCTTAGCTTTTAAGAATTACTTCTTATCTGCTTCTTTACGTGCTTTAACGTCAGCAATAACTTGCTCTGCAACGTTTGCAGGACATGCAGCGTAGTGTGAGAACTCCATAGAGAACTGACCACGACCAGATGTCATTGTACGTAGGTGACCGATATAACCAAACATTTCAGATAGAGGAACGTTCGCTTTAATACGTACACCTGTTACGCCAGCTTCTTGATCTTTAATCATGCCACGACGACGGTTAAGGTCACCGATAACATCACCAACGTGATCTTCTGGAGTAAACACGTCAACGTGCATAATTGGCTCTAGAAGTTGAGCGCCAGCTTTAGGCATAGATTGACGGAATGCACCTTTCGCTGCGATTTCAAATGCGATTGCAGATGAGTCAACTGCGTGGAAGCCACCGTCGAACAGTTCAACTTCAACGTCTAGTACAGGGAACCCAGCAAGAACACCTTGGTCCATCATAGACTTAAAGCCTTTCTCTACCGCAGGCCAGAATTCTTTAGGTACGTTACCACCAACAACTACTGATTTGAACGTGAAACCTGAATTTGGCTCACCTGGTTTGATACGGTAGTCGATCTTACCGAACTGACCAGAACCACCAGACTGTTTCTTATGCGTATAGCTGTCTTCAATTGCTTTAGTGATAGTTTCACGGTAAGCAACTTGAGGAGCACCAACGATAAGATCAATGCCGTGTGTACGCTTAAGGATATCAACTTTGATATCTAGGTGAAGTTCACCCATACCTTTTAGGATGGTTTCGCCAGTTTCTTCATCAGACTCAACTTGGAATGATGGATCTTCTGAAACCATTTTACCTAGCGCAATACCTAGCTTCTCAGAACCGCCTTTGTCTTTAGGAGCAACAGCGATAGAGATTACAGGCGTTGGGAAAATCATTGGCTCAAGAGTACATTCGTGTTTAGGATCACATAGAGTGTGACCAGTTTTCACGTTTTTCATACCAACGATAGCGATGATATCACCCGCTTGAGCGGAATCAAGTTCGTTACGATCGTTCGCGTGCATCTCAACCATACGGCCAATACGCTCAGTCTTACCAGTAGCACTGTTAAGAATGGTGTCACCTTTCTTCAGTTTACCAGAATAAATACGGATAAACGTTAGGGCACCAAAACGGTCGTCCATGATCTTGAACGCAAGTGCGCGGAATGGTTCATCAACAGAAACTGTTGCAACTTTACCAGTAGGCTCACCTGTTTCAGGATCAGTCAGATCTTGAGGTACAACTTCAGCTGGAGCTGGAAGATAATCAACAACGGCATCTAGTAGAAGTTGCATGCCTTTGTTTTTGAATGCTGAACCACAGAATGTAGGGAAGAACGCTAATTCACGAGTACCCTTACGGATACAAGCTTTTAGTTGCTCAATAGTTGGCTCTTCGCCTTCCATATAAGCCATCATTAGCTCGTCGTCTTGCTCTACTGCAGTTTCGATTAGCATTTCACGGTATTCTTCAACTTGCTCTACCATGTCTGCTGGAATTTCTTTGATTTCGTAGTTTTCTGGCTGACCTGAATCATCCCAAACGTAAGCTTGACGGTTTAATACGTCAACAACGCCAACGAATTCGTCTTCACGACCAATTGGAAGAGTCATAACAAGTGGGTTTGCGCCAAGAACTTTCTTCACTTGTCCTACAACGCGGAAGAAGTCTGCACCCATACGGTCTAGTTTGTTTACGAAGATCAGACGAGCTACTTCTGAATCGTTCGCGTAACGCCAGTTAGTTTCTGACTGAGGTTCAACACCGCCAGAACCACAGAATACACCAACACCGCCATCAAGAACTTTCAGAGAACGGTAAACTTCAACTGTGAAGTCAACGTGCCCAGGAGTATCGATAACGTTAAAACGGTGATCTTTCCAGAAACAAGTCGTCGCTGCTGATTGAATTGTGATACCGCGTTCAGCTTCTTGATCCATGAAATCCATGGTAGAAGCGCCATCGTGTACTTCACCTGTACGGTGGATTTTACCAGTAAGCTTAAGAATACGCTCAGTGGTAGTGGTTTTACCGGCATCAACGTGCGCGAAAATACCAATGTTTCTGTATTTTGATAAATCTGCCATTGTCTTACTCTGTTAATAAGGTATAAAGTGCGCGCAGAGTATATCACAATCTGTCAAGACTGATACCCTTGCATACGCTTGCTTGAAAAAAAATATAGTACGGTTACGAACTGTCGGTGAAATATAGGTCATAACCGTAAAAGAGGCGAGTTTAATTAAGATTTATAACTCATCAAATGCTTCAATTGCTTCAGATAATTTCTTCACACCGTGCAATTGCATGCCCGGTATTCCACCTTTAGGCATGTTCGCCATCGGAATAATTGCTTTCTTAAAACCATGTTTAAATGCTTCATTTAATCGCTCTTGACCACTAGGTACTGGGCGAATTTCTCCGGCCAAACCGACTTCGCCAAACACGACAACATCTTTAGCAAGTGGTTTATCTCTGAAGCTTGAAAGCAGTGCCATGAGAAGTGCTAAGTCGGCGCTTGTTTCCGTCACTTTAACGCCACCAACCACATTAACAAACACATCTTGATCGGACATTTGTAAGCCACCGTGCTTGTGAAGCACTGCCAACAATAAAGATAAGCGATTTTGCTCAAGCCCAACGGCGACTCGCCTTGGGTTCGCTAATTGTGAATAGTCAACCAGAGCTTGGATCTCCACTAGCAGTGGACGCGTTCCTTCCCATACGACCATCACCGAACTGCCCGAAGTATCTTCTTCGCCTCGCGAAAGGAAAATGGCAGAAGGATTACTCACTTCACGCAAGCCCTGTCCCGTCATGGCAAAAACGCCGAGTTCATTGACCGCACCAAATCG
Organism: Vibrio sp. V01_P9A10T6; assembly: GCF_963877065.1. Taxonomy (NCBI): domain Bacteria; kingdom Pseudomonadati; phylum Pseudomonadota; class Gammaproteobacteria; order Vibrionales; family Vibrionaceae; genus Vibrio; species Vibrio sp. V01_P9A10T6. The sequence continues at coordinate 18,315 of NZ_CAWNTB010000110.1, read as the reverse complement.
GTTCTTGTGACTGCGCAATGTACGAAAACGACTATCAGTCCCTCCGTCGAGCAATACCGAGCAGTCAATAATATGCTCTAGCACTTTTGGACCAGCCAAAGAACCGTCTTTAGTAACGTGTCCGACTAAAAATACGGCAACGTTGTTTTGCTTAGCATAGCGTGTGAGCGTTGTCGCAGACTCGCGCACTTGTGCCACCGTACCGGGAGAGGATTGGACGTCGGCCACATGCATCACTTGAATTGAGTCTATGACCATGATGCGGGGCTGCTCTTTTTCAGCGATTTGGCAAATTCGATCTACATTGGTTTCCGACAGCATTTTAAGCTTATCTTTAGGTAAACCAAGACGAGAGGCTCGCATCGCGACTTGCTGAAGCGATTCTTCACCCGTGACATACAAAGCAGGCATTGACGCCGCGAGCTGACACATGGTTTGCAGCAATAAAGTCGATTTCCCAGCGCCAGGGTTACCACCGATTAAAATCGCCGCGCCGGGTACGACACCACCACCCAAGACACGGTCCAACTCTTTAAAGCCGCTAGAAAACCGTGGGACTTCCTGCAGATTAATATCCGACAGCACTTGGACTTGTGATTCCGTTACTGCCCCAGCGTAACCACCTAGTCGCTCATTACGTGCAACCTGCGGCGATGCTGCCAAGCGTACTTCGGTGATAGTATTCCATGCACCACAAGCACTACATTGACCTTGCCAACGCGGAAAATCTGCGCCGCAATCATTACATACATAGGCGCGTTTTGCTTTTGCCATGCTTCCTCAACAATTCCTGTTTCTTGTTGGTAACCTATACTTTTCAAGCTTAAAGATTAAACTGTTAAGTAATCATGAAGTGATATAGGTTGATTTACGTTTAAATAAAGGTTGAACCTTCGCAACAGATAACTAAAGATTATGATAACGATGCCGATTAATCTTTGAGACGGACACTCTAACAGAAAAGTATGCAGCAATCTGAAATTCTATCAATCGCAGAGCGTTTGATCCCAGCTTACCGTTTACCTGATTTTGAATACCTTCTTTCACAAATGACAGAAGATGAATCACCGTCGGCAAAATTACTGGTCAAAATGGAGCTCAATCGCATCATGGCTCCTTGTGTTAAAAGTATTGACTTGCGAGGTCGGGTACAAGGGGAATGCCGAGAATATGAATTAGATGGCCGCAAACATTGGTTCGACGATGTGGCCTTTAACGCGTATCACAAAGGGGTCAAAAAATTTGGTGCGTACACGGAAGGTGTATGGGAAGCATTAAACAATACGCCAAACAACTTCCGTGTGATGCAACAACGTGGTGCCCAAAACCCACAAAAAGACGGTGGTGGCAGTACGTTTTTTGAGGCTGAGCCAATTAAGCTTGGTTATGATCTCAAGCGTCAAGAAAATCGCTTAAAAGTCACCTCACAAGTTGAGATTCACCTACCTAGTAAACAGCTGGTCAATGGCCTCAGTGTTGATCTATCCGTTTCGGGTGCAAAATTTAAAGTTCCCGCCGCTTTTAACTACAAGCTCGGTGAGGTGATCAAAGTCTATTTTTCCGAACTCAACAAAACGTCAGAAGTGGTTGGACTGCACCACGCCATTGAATATCGTATTTTAGGTATTGATGAGTCTTACGATAACGATGCCGTGAAATTTCTGCGTACACTAAAACTTTCCGACACTAACATCATCGAAAAAGTGATTACTGAATCGCTGCAAAATAACACTCAAAAAGCGCGCCACGATAACCAAGATAAACTAATCCGAGCTCGAACCCGTGGTTACGAGCACACCTATTTAAAACACACCTGTAACTTACCAGTGTTTTTTAGTGGCAGTGAATTGAAGTTGGTGCTGCTGACTGAAAATAACCAACCGATCTGGCAATACTGGCACGACGAGCGTAATCAACAAGCACTCGGTTCGTTATTCAATAAAGAGCGGATGGAACAGTTAACCAAGCCGGGGATGCGAGGTAGCAATAATGTGCTTTATGCTTTTAAGCATGAACATCAGGAAAAAACGCTCTTTTTTTCAATGATGATGCCCGAGGCTAACCGTGAACAAAGAAAAATGTTTTGGCATGTTGGCGCTCGTCGACAAAGTTGGAAAGCGTTTCGCTTATTTGTCTTTGAACTCTCGGATGAAGAGCGTCAAGAACTTGCGGTTCATGCCCATGAATTGTCAGATCGCTCAAGCCACTTAACCCACTGTGGCGTTTTACAAGAAATTGGCGATGAGGATTCGGCAAAAGATTACCTATTGACTGACAAACCCAATTTACCCAATAGCGAACTCAATAAATTTCGTCATCCAAGGCAGATCATTGGTCAACCTACAGGTATTTATTTTGATGCTCGCTCGCGTAGAAAAGAGCCTCGTTACCAGTTCAAGACACCGCTAACCATCACCTCAGACTCTGGAGTAAATGCGACTGGCCATACGGTTGATTTATCTAAACGTGGTTTAAGTATTATTGTTGATACACCACTGCCCGTGAAAGCAGGCGATAACGTCACCATCAATTACCACGAATTACAGCTTTACGACAAAAAGCTGCCACTGCATAGCCTTCCCTATAATGTCATTCGAATTGGGCCCGAAGGTCGGCGTCTACAATTGGTGATAGAAGAAAATATACATACCATCAAAACAATCGCTTTTTTCAATAGCATTATTGAAAACAATCAAGATAAGTTGTTACAGAAAGAAGAAGTGCTACCAAGTCATAACTTGCTGGAAGGGTTGCACAACATTTTGCTTGATAAGATGATAAGTTCGCCAATTTTCGTTGATAAACACGGTGCAAATTTACGCCCTAAAGTGATTGGCGTGAATTATCCCTTGCCGCCTCATCTTGTGTTACTGGCTAAATTAGGCCAAGAAAATCGCATCACGTTAGAGCCAATATTCAAAGGTCACACCAATACTCTACTGGCTAAACCGATGCGGCGCATTGAAGGAGCGATACCGCAATATCACGACGTTTATATTGCGGCAATCAAATTTGGCACGCGTATTCAATCAATCCAATCGAAATTATTAAGTGATTTTGAAAACACTAAAGAGCGTATTGATTTCATTCAAAAAGCGCAGCACATGGGTGAAATTTACATCTTGAGGATTTGCAGTGCACCCGTCTTTGACCCAATCACTACGCTGCTGCGCAGTGATCTCAATGAGTTGGCACAAATTAGTCTTCATCACGCTCGTACGCTAGAAAAAGAGATCACCTCAATCATTGGTTATGGAGAGGTGATCGATATTACAGAAGAAGTATTGATCCGCTTAGAGCTGACCTTGTAAAAGCGACTGACTTTTGTAAAAGAGAGAGTGGGCATCGCTCACTCTCTTATCTCTTGCTGTTGAGCTTTACTTAAGGCTTCACTTTCCAACTGAGTTTTTGCTGCTTCACCAATGAGGCAGAGAGAATACAGAGCACGCCGCCAAGGCCTGCAAAACGGACCGCCGCTTGTGCTTTTTCTTCAACTTTAGGTTTAGCATGATAAGCAACGCCTAACCCCGCGGCAGCCATCATAACTAAATCATTCGCCCCATCGCCAACCGCGACAGTATTGTGCAATTCAATCTCATAACGTTGTGCTAACTCAACCAAAATATCGGCTTTGGTTTGTGCCGAAACGACATCACCTAGCACTTGACCAGTAAGCTTGCCATCAACAATTTCCAACGTATTGGATTGCGCATGATCAAGTTGCAGTTCGCTTTTTAAATAATCTGAAAAATAGGTAAAGCCACCGGATGCAATCACCGTTTTCCACCCCAATGCATGCAGTGTCGCCACCAGTTCACGTAAATCGGGCATCATGGGTAATGTAGAGCGAACCGCTTCAAGAATCGACTCATCGGCACCAGCAAGTTTGCCAACCCGCTGACGCAAGCTTTGCTCAAAATCCAATTCACCTTGCATCGCTCGCTCAGTAACTTCGGCTACCTCCTCTCCGACACCCGCTAACTTAGCTATCTCATCAATGCATTCAATTTGAATCGCCGTGGAGTCCATATCCATCACAATCAAACCCGGTTTAGAAAGGTCTGGTACTTCACACAAACGGGCATAATCAATTTCGAGCCCTTGTAAAATTTTCTCGTGCTCTGTCGTCAGCTCACCTGACATCAGCGCCACTTCATAATGCCCCACTTTCCACATATCGAGGACAGCGTTGTAGTAACCGGTAAAAAAGTCAATATCATCAAAGTGTTGAGTGGAGAGATAAGGTGCAAAAACAATCCAACTTGCTTTTGCTTTGTCAAATTGTGAAGAGAAACGAGTTTCAGGCAAGCGGTTGAGCAGCGTTGTGTGCCTTTTGATCGGCAATGTTTTGAGGGCATCCATGTTTATCATTCCTTAATCAATCCTTTTCCTTCAGCCTGCTTAAACGCACCACAAGCAAAATGGGATCAACTCGATTCAATGCTCGAGTATCAATAAATGGGTGTATGCCCCTGACGTTACCCTATTGCAATTTAAAAACGCAAGTCTCAATATGAGTAAAGTTTTTATTTATCCAATCAGGTGGGTTATGGACGGCTCTTTATTTTCATTTCGCGTCGCAATTCGTGTGCTTACCGTCATTTTATTAGCAGGCATGTTCTTCTTTACCGTAAAAAACAGCGTTGTGATCAGTAAAGGTAACGAACGAATTCAGGCCAACCAACTAGAAACATTAACTAAGGTTTTGATTTCACAGGCATCATTATCTGCGGGCAGCATGATATCAGAGCAAGATCAAGAGCGCCTGCTAGCCCTTACCAACCAGTTAGCTCAAGACAAACTGGTGTTTGATGCCACCATTTATGATTCCGAAGGGGTTAAATTAGCCGCCAGCGATAACGCGTTAAGCGTACGCGAAGTATTAGGATTGGATACACCACTGCGCACGGCCAGCATTGGCCGTCAGCAACTGGTTGAGCCTGTCTATCATGAAAGCAGTATCATTGGTTTTATCCGCATTACTTTTGAAACTGGCCGCGTCACGGCGATTTCAGATCACCACTATCGTAAAAGTGATCGCTACATGTATCTCATGCTGCTAACCAGCTTTGTCAGCGGTGTATTGCTCACACTGCTACTACTGCGTCGAAAACCGAAGAGTGGTGGTGAGAACCTGCTGCTACAGAATGTGGATGATATGACTTAGCAGGCTTTGTAAATAAAAAAAACCTCAGTTGCGACACTGAGGTTTTTTATAAAAGAAGATTATTGAGCGTCGCCAATCAATACTGAATCTAACGCAATTTCAATCATTTCATTGAAAGTGTTTTGACGCTCTTCTGAAGTCGTTTGCTCGCCAGTTTTGATGTGATCAGACACAGTGCAAATCGTCAGTGCTTTTGCGCCATATTCCGCCGCTACGCCGTAGATTCCTGCCGCTTCCATTTCTACACCAACAATGCCGTATTTATCCATCACATCGAACATCTCTGGATCTGGCGTGTAGAAAAGCTCTGCGGAGAACAAGTTACCCACTTTCACGTTAATACCACGCGCCGTAGCCGCCTCTTCTGCGGCTTTAACCATTTTGTAATCGGCAATCGCAGCAAAGTCGTGGTCTTTAAAACGGATGCGGTTAACTTTGGAATCGGTACAAGCCCCCATACCAATCACAACATCACGCACTTTGATATCGTCGCTGACCGCACCACAGCTTCCGACACGGATCACTTTTTTCACGCCAAAATCTTTGATAAGTTCCGTCACGTAAATTGAGCATGAAGGGATCCCCATGCCATGGCCCATTACCGAAATTTTACGACCTTTGTACGTCCCTGTATAACCAAACATGTTACGGACATCACACACTTGAACCACATCATCAAGGAAAGTTTCTGCGATGTATTTTGCGCGAAGTGGGTCACCCGGCATTAAAACGACGTCTGCAAATGCACCCATTTCAGCATTAATATGTGGAGTTGCCATTAAAAGTATCCTTTATCTAAATTGACCAAAGAATAGAGAGTGATCTCTCTATTCATCCTCAAAAAATGAATCGCTACGCTTACTGTAAGAAATTGGTGCCGTAATCCATCGCAGACGTACCGAAATAGTGCGCCAGTGACTGACCAATATCAGCAAACGTCTCACGGCGGCCCAATGAACCGGGGGCCACTTTATGCCCATAAATCAAGACTGGAATGTGCTCGCGCGTATGATCCGTACCCGGCCAAGTTGGATCGCAACCATGGTCCGCTGTAAGAATAAGCACATCGTCCTCTTCCATTAACTCAAGCACTTGTGGCAGACGCTTGTCAAAGTACTCCAGTGCCGCAGCGTAGCCCGCTACATCACGGCGATGACCATAAGCGGAATCAAAATCAACGAAGTTAGTGAAGACGATGGTGTTATCTTTCGCTTGTTTGATTTGTTCTAGTGTTGCATCAAATAAAGCCGGGATGCCTGTCGCTTTGACTTTATGAGTGATGCCGCAGTAGGCGTAAATATCAGCAATTTTACCAATAGAAACCACGTTACCTTGCTTCTCATCAACCAATTTTTGCAGCACGGTCGCCGCTGGCGGCTCAACAGATAAATCACGACGGTTGCCAGTACGAGCAAATTCTCCCGCTTTCGGGCCAATGAACGGGCGCGCAATCACGCGGCCAATGTTGTAATCCGCCAATTCTTCACGTGCGATCTGGCAAAGTTCTAACAAACGATCAAGACCAAACGTCTCTTCGTGACAAGCTATTTGGAACACTGAGTCAGCTGAGGTATAGAAAATCGGTTTACCCGTTTTCATGTGCTCTTCACCCAAATCATCTAAAACCTGAGTGCCTGATGCATGGCAGTTACCAAGAAAACCATCCAAACCTGCGCGTTCAATAATGCGATCTGTCAGCTCTTTCGGGAAACTATTTTGCTTATCGCTGAAATAACCCCATTCAAACAGCACAGGAACACCAGCAATTTCCCAGTGACCCGAAGGAGTATCTTTACCTGATGAAAGCTCAGCGGCGTGGCCGTACGCACCGATAATATCAGCGTTGGCATCAAGCCCCGGAGCAAAACGCCCCGTTGACTCTTTATGCGCCATGGCAAGCCCCAGTTTCGATAAGTTTGGCAGCGTCAATGGGCCCTGGCGATCCGCGTTATTCGCTTCGCCTTTAGCACATTGGTCTGCGATGTGGCCCAAAGTGTCAGCGCCAACATCACCAAATTGTGGTGCATCAGCGGTTTCGCCGATACCAAATGAATCTAATACTAAAATAAATGCTCTTTTCATTGCTCTCTCCAACCGATATTTTTATACGTCTTCTGCGCGAATTTGGCCGTAGACATCGGGTGTTGGTGTGTATTCTCCGCCAATTTGAATGGCGCTTTGTAATGCTTTGGCCGCTTGTTGCCATTGCGCTTCATTACGCGCATGGATCACCGCCAACGGCTTGCTGCTATCGGCAACGTCACCTAGGCGAATAAATTGGTCAAACCCAACCGCGTAATCAATAGTGTCAGTTGCGACGCGGCGTCCACCGCCCATCTCCACCACGGCCATGCCAATCGCGCGAGTATCCATTGCCGATACGACGCCACTTTCTAGAGCGTAAACGGGCTTAACCAGCTCGGTTTTTTCAAGATAGTGATCGTAATTTTCAACAAAATCAGCGGGGCCGCCTAACCCTTTGACCATTTTGCCAAAGCATTCAGCCGCTTTTCCGTTATTAAGAACGGCCATCAGTTTCACACGAGCATCATTGCTGTCTTTTGCTAAATTGCCTAACAACAACATCTCAACGCAAGAGGCCAAGGTAATTTCCAGTAAGCGAGGGTTGCGATATTCACCAGTTAAAAAGCGTACCGCTTCACGCACTTCAAGGGCATTACCTGCCGAAGAGGCCAGCACTTGGTTCATATCCGTTAAAATAGCCGTGGTTTTCGTACCTGCGCCGTTAGCCACTGCGACGATAGATTTAGCCAACTCTTCAGAAGCTTCGTAAGTCGGCATAAATGCGCCAGAACCGACTTTGACATCCATCACCAAGGAATCTAACCCAGCGGCTAATTTTTTAGAAAGAATCGAGGCGGTGATGAGTGAAATGTTGTCGACCGTTGCGGTAATGTCACGTGTGGCGTATACGCGTTTATCCGCTGGCGCGAGATCACCTGTTTGGCCGATGATAGCAACGCCCGCTTCTTTGGTTACTTGACCAAATACGTCATTACTTGGCGTGATGTTATAACCGGGAATCGACTCCAATTTATCCAGCGTGCCGCCCGTATGACCAAGGCCGCGCCCTGAAATCATAGGAACAAAACCGCCGCATGCTGCGACCATGGGGCCAAGCATCAGCGAAGTAACATCGCCTACGCCGCCAGTTGAGTGTTTATCAACGATAGGACCACCGAAGTTCATCGCATCCCAGTTGATCACCATCCCAGAATCACGCATGGCGCACGTCAGTGCAATGCGCTCTGGCATAGTCATTTCATTGAAGAAAATCGTCATGGCAAAGGCCGCAATTTGGCCTTCGGAGACGGTATTATTCGCCACACCTTGAATAAAAAAGTTAATTTCTTCGGTGGTGAGGATCTCGCCGTCACGCTTTTTGCGAATGATTTCTTGAGGTAAAAAAGTTTGAGTTGAATACATTAGTTGCCTCCCAAGCATGATGCTTTGGTCAGTAAGGTAAAGAGGTAATCGGGAGCTGATGGCTCAGCTCCACGAGTCAGACTTATTATTATCAGTCCTACTTCAGCGCATAATTAATACGCAGCTGGATCGGCTTTTTGGTCTGTTACTTCTAATGTATTCAAAAGATTGGTTAGCAGGCTTGAAGCCCCAAAACGGTAGTGCATGCTGTCGGCCCAATCTGCGCCAAGTAGCTCATCAGCCATCGCGAGATACAATGCAGCATCTTGCGCTGTGCGTACACCGCCCGCGGGTTTAAAGCCTACAGTTTTGGCAACGCCCATATCGCGAATCACTTCTAGCATCATGCGTGCGTATTCTGGTGTTGCATTCACAGGGACTTTGCCCGTTGAGGTTTTGATGAAATCAGCACCCGCTTCAATACAGATTTGAGACGCTTTTTTGATTAATGCTTCTTCTTTTAGCTCACCAGTTTCGATGATCACTTTAAGCAGAATGTCACCACACGCGGCTTTACATTGCTTAACAAGATCAAAACCGACTTGCTCATTACCGGCGATTAATGCGCGGTAAGGGAACACAACGTCGACTTCATCAGCACCGTACGCAACAGCGGCTTTAGTTTCAGCAACGGCAATCTCAATATCATCATTACCGTGTGGGAAGTTGGTAACGGTTGCGATACGAATCTCTGGCGTGCCTTGCTCACGAAGTGTCTTCTTCGCAATAGGAATAAAGCGAGGGTAAATACAAATTGCAGCGGTATTACCTACAGCCGTTTTGGCATCATGACAAAGGGCAATCACTTTCGTATCCGTGTCATCATCGTTTAGCGTAGTCAAATCCATCAATTTCAGTGCACGTAGTGCGGCTGCTTTTAAATCGCTCATTTCTATCTCCGATCAATATATTCAAATAGTTCACTAGTAAACCACGCTCAGTGTTGAGAGCGAGATTGCTTGCTAGCCACAAATGAACGGACTTGGTTCCTTGAAGACTCGAAATGCACTTGCATTTCAATTGCTATCCCTGTCACCGCACAGTACCAATTTGGCCTATGGCACAACCATGATATGCCACTTATTTGCACTCATCGCCGTGTCTAACGTATATCCGTGTGTAACTTATACCCGTATCTAATTTATATCAAAGCAACACGACATGATAAAACGGGCTGCCTTTGCGTCAAATCATACTCCATGTATTGATTGGCGCTAGCTGATATCTTCACTCTTCTATTGAAAATGAATCTCACTGATACAGTATAGATTTTCACTACAAAACTGTAGCGTCATTCATAGAGCAAACGGTTTGTATCTCAAAAAAGATCAGCGTCAACGATAATCTCGTTTACCGATAAACTCTGATCTATCCATTAAAAGCTAACTTATAAAAGAGAGCTTGAGGTGATAAACACTGACCACCCGACTAAAGAGTGAATCAAAGCATTCCTTTCGCCAAAACAAAAAAGCCCCGCAGCAATCTCTTGCTACGGGGCGATGTTAAACGGCGTCTATATCTCTTTCTCTTATTTAATTAGAAAGAAAGGAAGAAGCCAGCAATGGTTGCTGCCATTAAGTTAGACAGTGTACCAGCACAAACGGCTTTTACACCCATCTTCGCGATATCGTGACGACGGTTAGGAGCAAGACCACCTAAACCACCGAGTAGAATCGCAACAGAAGAAAGGTTGGCGAAGCCACACAGTGCAAATGAGATGATAGCTTGAGTTTTCTCAGACATCACCGCACCAGTAGCAGCAACGATCTGTGCGTTATCACCCACGTAAGGTACGAAGTTTAGATAAGCAACAAATTCGTTTACAACCAGTTTTTGACCGATGAAAGAGCCCGCTAGCGTTGCTTCTTCCCATGGCACACCAATCAGGAATGCTAATGGAGAGAAAAGCCAACCAAGCAGTAGTTCTAGAGTCAGTTCAGGCATACCGAACCAACCACCCACACCACCAAGCATACCGTTAACTAAGGCGATTAGACCAACGAAGGCAAGTAGCATTGCACCTACGTTCAGCGCAAGTTGCAGACCAACAGAAGCACCACCTGCAGCAGCATCGATTACGTTGGCAGGTTTATCATTGCCATCCATATCGCTACCCAGTTCTTCGTCTGGAGTATCGGTTTCTGGTTTGATGATTTTTGCAAACAGTAGACCACCCGGTGCAGCCATGAAAGACGCCGCAACAAGGTACTCTAGCGGTACACCCATCGATGCGTAACCAGCAAGTACACCACCCGCAACTGAAGCCAAACCACCACACATTACTGCAAACAGCTCAGATTGAGTCATTTTAGGTACAAACGGACGAACCACGAGTGGCGCTTCTGTTTGACCTACGAAAATGTTGGCTGCTGCAGACATCGATTCCGCGCGAGAGGTACCGAGTGCTTTTTGTAAACCACCACCTAGAATCTTAATTACCCATTGCATAACGCCAATGTAGTAAAGCACAGAGATAAGTGCCGAGAAGAAGATTAGAGTAGGTAGAACTTGGAAAGCAAAGATGAAGCCAATACCGTCAACTGAAAAGTTAACTAGGCTGCCGAATAGAAAACCAGTACCGTCTTTACCGAAGTCGATGACGTTTTGAACACCCGCAGAGAAACCTGCAAGGAGATCACGACCCCATGGTACGTAAAGAACGAAACCACCGATAATAAATTGGATAGCAAAAGCGCCACCCACTGTTCTTAGATTGATAGCTTTGCGGTTATCAGACAGTAGAACTGCAAGTCCTAGCAGAACTGCCATACCGACTAGGCTCATAAACAGGCTCATAGTTTATGATTTCCTTATTAGGTTATTGTTGGCGTGTTATAAAATGGAGCTCATGAAGCGGGGTGATTATACTCATCACCACTAAGATAAAGTAATGCCAGCCTCACACTTTCTTATAAGATTCACTGCCCATTCACTCATTTATGTGAGCACGTTCAATGTTTACTGACACTAGAATCATTAAACCTACATTTCATTTCGAATTTATTCACACCGGAAAGAACAGAGAATGGCTGTTTTTCCACAAAACATCAGCAACCGTTTGCTCTGATTGGTTCTTCAGCAACGCAAGCGTTTGCAGGATAATCGGCAGTTTTTGTGGGTGATTCGCTTGCCCTTGAAAACCATTGAGTGGCATATCAGGAGCATCCGTTTCTAGCACTAAACTTTCGATGGGGAGTGCCGCAATAGTAAGACGGGTTTTGTTCGCTCTTGGATAGGTAATAACACCACCCACGCCAATCTTAAAACCCAGTTCAATAAACTGGTTTGCCTGTTGAACGCTGCCAGAAAATGCATGCAGCACTCCACCTTGGCTAAATTGATGCTTTTTTAACAGTTGTATTAGGCGGTTGTGCGCTTTGCGGCTGTGTAATATCAATGGAAGTCTGGCTCGTTTCGCAAGCTCTAGTTGCATTTCAAACATTGTTTCTTGCAAAGCAGGAGCAATATCAGTCGCAAAATCTAAGCCACACTCCCCCAGAGCCACGCATTGAGCTGGTTTTTGAAGTAGCTTTTGCTCAAGCTCGTCGATATCCGCAGGGGAAGAGGTTGATAAAAAACAGGGATGGAAACCGAGAGCAAAATAGAGTTCAGGATAACCGTTAGCAAGCTCGGCCACTCGTTGCCAGTTACTTGGACCAACGGCGGGAATCACTATTTTCTCAACCCCCTGCTGGCGAGCTAAGTGTAAATGGTGTTCAAACTCACGCTCAAAGATAGAAAAATCGAGATGGCAGTGCGTATCAAATAAACGCAGCTTCTTATTCTCGCTCACGTTCTTTACTCTGAACAGGATCTTGACGATAAGGAACACAGCTACGTTTTTTATCTGGTGTTAAACCCATGTTCTCACACCAACGATCATAACGCGCAACCTGCTTTTTCAACCATTGCCACATAACCACCTCTCTTACATCACTGCTCTTCGCGTTTAAAGACCAACTCAGTTGCTGATGACTCCTGTTCTACAAAATAGTAGCCAGCACTGTCAAACTGAGCCAATTGCTCTACAGAAGAGATTTGTTTATCGATAATGTAGCGCGCCATCATGCCTCGAGCCTTCTTAGCATAGAAGCTAATGACTTTGTATTGCCCTTTCTTACAATCCTTAAATACCGGAGTAATGATGCTCCCCTTAAGCTTTTTCGGATTAACCGCTTTAAAATACTCGTTGGAAGCGAGATTAATCAACACATCATCGCCTTGCTCTTTCAGAGCTTGATTGAGTTTATCGGTAATGATATCTCCCCAAAACTGGTACAGGTTAGTCCCCCTCGAGTTACCCAATCTCGTGCCCATCTCCAAACGGTACGGTTGCATCAGATCCAGTGGTTTCAATACACCATACAAGCCAGAGAGCATTCTTAAATGCTGTTGGGCATATTCAAATCCGGCATCCGATAATGTTTCTGCTTCAAATCCTGTATAAACATCCCCTTTAAACGCCAAAATGGCGGGACGTGCATTATCCAACGTGAAGGTTGGGCTCCACTGCGCAAAGCGAGCCACGTTGAGCCCAGCAATTTTATCGCTCACTTTCATCAACGCTGAGATGTCGGCAGGAGTCAATTGACGGCAAACATCGATCAACTGAGCTGAATGGTCAATAAGCTCCGGCTGAGTATATTTGCTTGTCACCAACGGGGATTCGTAATCTAACGTCTTGGCTGGGGAAACAACAATGAGCATGATATTCTTTCCTTTCTATTCTTATTTTATGACTCACAGAGTACAAAAAAAGCCATGCGGTGTCTGCATGGCTTTTTCAATCTATTTAATCGTCAGTAACGATAACAGGCTATTTGTTGTTGTACCAAATGCCATCTTCCAACTGAGATTTTAACTCAGGGTAATCATTAGCATCGAAGGTGGGAACCTTACCCGCGGCTAGCTGACGGTTATAATCTTTCGCGAGCTTAATCACAATGCCAGAGAGCAGAATGATCGCCACCAAGTTAACAATCGCCATTAACCCCATCGAGACATCCGCCATTGCCCATACGGTAGGCAAGGTCGCCAATGAACCAAACATCACCATGGCAAGGAAAACAATACGGAACAACGTTAACCCTTTCTTATTGTTGTGCTCTAAGAAAATCAGGTTCGTTTCGGCATAAGAGTAGTTGGCAATAATTGAAGTAAAGGCGAAGAAGAAAATCGCAAAAGCAACAAAAATCCCACCCCAACTGCCCACTTGTGAGCTTAATGCGCGCTGAGTCAGCTCGATACCGGTAATTTCACCGTGCGGTACATATTCACCCGACATCAAAATAATGGCGACGGTTGCTGAACAGATCACAATCGTATCAATAAAAACACCCAACATTTGCACGTAACCTTGAGAAGCAGGATGCGGCGGATAAGGCGTTGCAGAAGCCGCTGCATTAGGTGCTGAACCCATACCCGCTTCATTGGAAAACAGACCGCGTTTGATGCCGTTAATCATAGCTTGAGCAATCGCGTAACCTAAACCGCCTGCGGCCGCTTCTTGAAGGCCAAATGCACTTTTGAAAATAAGGCTTAATACGGCTGGTAGCTTTTCTATATTAGTGACCATGACAAACATCGCAATCGCTAAGTAAGCTAATGCCATGAAAGGTACAATCAACTCAGCGGTACGCGCAATTTTACGGATACCACCAAAAATGACGAAAGCCGAAATGGCAACGATGAAGATACCGACATACAGCGGATCAAATCCAAAAGCATTTTTCATAGCTCCTGCAATTGAGTTAGCTTGAACGGCATTGAATACTAGGCCAAAAGCAATAATCAGGAAAATGGAAAACAGCACACCCATCCAACGCATACCAAGGCCTTTTTCCATATAGTACGCAGGGCCACCGCGGTAGTTACCATCTTTGTCACGGGTTTTGTATAGCTGAGCCAACGTGCTTTCAGCAAATGAAGTCGCCATACCAAGCATAGCAATCAACCACATCCAGAAAATCGCGCCGGGACCACCCGCCGTTAAAGCAACGGCTACACCGGCCATGTTTCCCGTACCAACACGCGCAGCAAGGCTAGTACAAAGTGCTTGGAAAGAAGAAATACCGGCTTTATCTGCTTTGCGGCTGTTTTTCAACACACTAAACATGTGGCCGAAATGGCGAAATTGAATGAATCCTAGGCGAACGGTGAAGTACACACCAACACCGACTAAAAGATAAACAAGGATGGATCCCCAAAGTAAATCATTCATTAAATTGATTAAGTCTGTCACAAGAACCTCTCATAGAGTGATAGCGCTGACCTAAGCGAAAAGCTTCACGAAAAAATGCACATGCTGCGAGTCAACGTTCTAACCAGCATGTTTTTATCGATATTATGCAATGCATTTTATTCGTCCAAAAAGTGAGGAGTCTCAACTTTTGAAGGGGCAACGTATTTTTGACGGGCGGATAATGCAACCTGAAAGAACAAAAATCAATATGCAACAAGTTTAGTTAAAATGTTATTTTTCACTATAAAATCACCTTTGATTAACATTTAACAAACCAACACAGAAACAAATTAGCAACCAAAACAACCCAAACTGGAAACATTGAAAGATAAAAAACAACCATAAAAACCCAGTTGCACTCACTTAATCTCACCCCTTGAGAATAAAGGGCTAATCAGTTTCACCACTAAATCTTGCATAAATTTATGATAATTTTTTATTGAATGGTCATAAAACAACCAACCAGGCAATTGTAAATTTTCAAAACAACATTTATTTAACATTTCAAAATGCAAATAAAATCGTTTGCGTCGCTTAACCGCTCCCTTTTTGTACTAAAGAATCCCACTGAAACTGTGAAATTCTGGTCAAAATCCAATAAAAGGTTCATCAAAAGGAAACAAATGAGAAACAAATCATAGCTAGGCTAGCGAAAACTGTGCTATCTAGAGAGCACGACATGGCGTAATAACAACAACAAGAGGTTGCTTATGGAAAGCTTGCAATTTGACGAAATGTTGGAAATGGAAATCACAAAACTCCGCTCTAGTCGCACTAAACCAGTCAAAAGAATGTGGCGAGAAATTGAAGCGATTCAGGATCAAAAACGGTTACAAAGAGAATTGATGGAGATGGATGTCTGCTTCGAGGCTGATCAAATAAAACTCTGAGTAAAAAGGCACTTCAACAGTGCCTTTTTGTTTAACTGAATCAGCAGAGATTACTGGCACTCTTGTGCGGTTTGTCGAACTCGGTGAGCTAATTGTTGGTACTGCTCCGCAATTGTCTCACCAAATACTGGATCATCTTCGGATTGTTGCCAGCTCGCCTCCACCGCTTGCCAATCAGTCACATTAAAGGTGCGGCTGATCAAAGGTAAAACCGATTGTTCTTCTAACTCCAGATGACGCTTCTGGGAAGAAATAAATGCATCAAGCTGCTCGATGAACACGTGCTGTGGTACAACTGCATCTTGCAAAATCATATCGACAATCTCTAGAAAAGTATGAGTTTTCTCAGAAAGTTCTACATGTTCTCTCGCTAAATTTTGAATATCATTATGTTGACCATAATGATCAATATAATAGTGATAGAGAATATCTTCTTTGGGGTGGTGTACTGACTCTGAATGCGTCGCCAAGTAGTCAATAATCTCTCTCACTAAAGAGTAGTTGATACTTTGTTCATTACTCAATTGCCGTTGTTTATCTCGCAAAATGGCAAGCAAACGCGCCATATACCCGTGTTCTCTACGGATCCTTTCAATCATCATTGTGCTTCTCCATTACACTTATTTTAGATAAGTGTATAAAAGCTTCAGCGTGCTTGTTTTGACCCTGCTCGAAAAAACATCAATTAATCACTTATCCAATACGGGTTGCCAATTCACAGGCGCTTTCCCCTGCTCAATAAGCAATTGATTAGTCTTTGAAAAATGTTTACAGCCCAAAAAGCCTCGATGCGCAGAAAGAGGAGAAGGATGCGGTGCTACTAATACATGATGTTTACTGCGATCAATCATGCTGCCTTTCTTCTGCGCGTGTGAACCCCACAACAGGAAGACAACACCTTCACGCTGCTGATTTACCGCCTCAATCACCCGGTCGGTAAAGGTTTCCCAACCAGTATTAGCGTGCGAATGCGCCATACCTTGTTCAACGGTCAATACGGTATTGAGCAATAGTACCCCTTGCTCGGCCCAACTTTTTAGGTAACCGTGCTGAGGAGTCACAAAACCGGGGATATCTTGCACCAGCTCTTTGTAGATATTCACCAGTGAAGGTGGGGTTTTAACGCCGGGTAACACCGAAAAACATAACCCATGAGCCTGATTTGGCCCGTGATAAGGATCTTGCCCTAAAATCACAACCTTAACATCGCCAAATTCGGTAAAACGAAACGCATTAAACACGTCAGCAGCAGGTGGATAAATCACTTTCCCCGCCAGCCTTTCCTTTTCAACAAACGCTATCGTCTGTTGAAAATACTCCTGCTGTTTTTCATGGCCGATAACATCGTGCCAAGTCAATGATTGAGTCATAACAACGCTCTGCAAATTAACTAATTACAGCATTGTAACCATAAAAAGCCACCACTGCATGAGTCAATGTCACAGAGCTTTTGCCAGTTAATGTGATTGTTGTGGCGTTCGAGTATGCCCTTGACCGTTCACATGTCGGTTAGGTATAGGCAATCGGACTGGTGGTCGAGCTATTGATGGTGAACGTGAGATCATATGAAACATAGTGACATCCTCCTTCATTTTGACGCGGCTATGCCTTTGTCTTTATGAAAGAAAGATGCCAACTTATTTAAGATGCTACTGAATCTACCGATTGTGCGTGTAGAGCTCTTAATGTTTGAATTTCTTGGGCCCAAATGTCTGGATCGATTGTTTCTAAAATCAATGGGATACCATCAAACCTTGCATCTTTGGCAATAAATTCAAAGCATGGCCAACCAATTTCGCCTTGCCCTAGAGAATGATGGCGGTCAACACGGCTGGCAAACTTTGCCTTTGAGTCGTTGATGTGCATTGCACGTAAGTAGTGCATTCCCACCACGCTATCAAACTCTGAAAAGGTTGCCTCGCACGCCTCAACTGTGCGCAAATCATAACCTGCAGTAAAAGTATGACACGTGTCAAGGCACACACCTACTCGCGATTTATCCTCAACTTGCTGGATAATTTCGGCTAAATGTTCGAAACGCCAGCCTAGATTCGTCCCCTGCCCTGCGGTGTTTTCAATCACAGCAACGACCTCAGGCACGGCTTGATGTGCAAGGTTTATCGATTCTGCAATCGTCGCAAGACATTCACTTTCTGAGACTTGTTTAAGGTGACTACCCGGATGAAAATTCAGAAGCGTCAGCCCCAGTTGCTGGCAACGTTGCATTTCATCAATAAAAGCTTCGCGTGACTTAGCAAGCTTATCGGCTTCTGGCGCGCCCAGATTAATAAGGTATGAATCATGCGGCAAAATGTGTTCACTTTTAAAACCAAGCATGTGGCAGTTAGCCTTAAAAGCGCGAATGGTTGCCTCTTCGAGCGGTTTAGCAACCCACTGGCGCTGGTTTTTAGTGAATAAAGCAAATGCATTTGCTCCAATTTCTCTCGCTCTCAATGGGGCTTGGTCAACGCCGCCAGAGGCCGATACATGAGCACCAATAAATTTCATTCCACGGCCCTGAATTCTATTTGTCATTAAATCACTTTGTACTTTCAACATTGGACTTCAAT